>NZ_CAMFLP010000003.1:0-237336 GCF_945957625.1 uncultured Chitinibacter sp. | reverse complement strand
ACCTTGAAGCCCGGGATCTCTAAGTCAGACCGCTCGGTTTGTAGGGAGGAGGTCACGTGGGCATAAATCGACAAGCCAACGAAACCTGAGCTAGGTCCAATTTTGGAATTTTTTATGCGACTCGAACAACTAAGAGAGAATGATATTGGTTCTGTTTCTGTATGGATACCCTCACTGGGCAATGAGCCGGAGGCTATGACGCGCTTGACGTACATGCAGTTTGCTCATCACGCATTTTGTTGCAGCACACAACAAATAGAGCAACTTGAAATGTCAACGACACAAATCAATCAGGGTAATGCTATTCAAGCAACTATTGGCCTATGGTTTATGTCGATAGAGTCTTATCTGAACTCCATTCTCAGAATTTCCTGCCTCGTGAAAGGCCTATCGTTTGACGATATAAAGAAAAAAGAACTAGATGCACGAATAACAATTCTATTTGAAATATTGGAGATAGATAGAAACCCATTTTATGTCGGAACATTTCAAAAGCTTAGCGAATTTAAGCGATATAGAAATGAACTATTTCACGACAGAACCAACTTAAATCCGCTCACTCACCACAAAACTTCATTCAGCGGAAATCCATTCCTTGCAAATCAAGTTGACGTAATGCAGGCCGCAGTAATAGCCACGCAAACATTTATTTCATTTAGATACATCATCCCAAAAATAGACTTAATTCCGCAGGTGATGGTAACAAAGAACGAATCATTTTTTTACGAAAAAATCGATGTTTTATTCAACAAGTTCCTCGCCCCCTACTTCCAGCAATCACTAGCAAAACATTCATTAACTTCAGATGTCGACTTAAGTATAGATGTTTTACCATTAAGCGAAAGCAATATTTTCACCCACACACCCGTGGACGTATTAATTAAAGCAATTCCAGATAAGCAGTATCATGCGCCACCGTCACAAGAACGAACGCGCATTGGCGAAGAGCTTATTAAGCTTGTCCGCGAAAGCGCAATTTTTGACACAAGGGAAAATTTTAGGATTGCCAATTTCTATCGCTAGTGAGATTTTAACCGTTGATTTGACCTGTCTCCTCTATGACTTACCAAGCAAAAATAAGCCATGGATCTGCTGTTGGCGATCATAGAGTAGCTGCCCAGGCCGATGAGCTTATGCCATCGGGTTGAAATTGAAAGACCGCTAACCTTCTGGTGGCGGCCTTTTGTATTTTGGGGTCAGGCTTGTACTGCTCGGCCTTAGCAGCCAGCCACGAATGGCTGGAAAACTCGAGGCGATTCAGTTCTTATTTAAGATAACCAAGGTAGGTAGTGCACCGTCAGATAAATGACTGGCGGCGCACTTATGTGCATCATAATTTTTCTATAGTTTAATTTAGTGAAATTAAAATAGATTACTAAATAACTGACGCCCTTCTTGCTTTTTTGTATAGATTTACAACACTCCTCCGTGCTCCAGTATGAAGCAGTCCCAAGCCTCTACGATAAAGCTCAGGAACTTCATACGGAGCCCCATCACCAAATACAATACCATGCTTGATGAGCGTTTTAATTTCAGAGTCAGTTAGACCAAGTGCTGCTATGGCCTCCGTTGTCAGAGGGGCTGCTATTTGGTCTGCTTTTTCTTTGAACTTTTCAAAAGCTATTTTTAACTCAGATATTTCTTCTTCCGCTTCTTCAACTTTTTTGCGACTTGTCGGCTCGACTGCGGTCCGAAGTGCCTGTGGAATTAGCAAGCGATCCGCATATGTTGCGTTTTCTGCTGCATCGTCGGGAGAATATCCAGCCGCATATGCAATAAATCGAACCAAATCACGAGGAACCAAACGCCCCCTTAGGTCTGAGAGCACAGCAATTATCCACGACGATGTATAAGCTTCACGTGTCCGCTTACCGGGAACATCGTTGGGGCCAAGTTTGCTGCCCCACAATTGGGCTAAGGATTTAGTTTTTTGTGTTGAGGGTTGTTCTTTGAACCCTGGAGACCATAAGTCAGGTAGAACTCCAGATTGCGATGTTAGCCAAGCAGCGAGTTCGAGAACATCTTCTTCTGTCCATGACAATGCAAATGAAGAGTACTCACGGCGGAATTGATCAAGGTTTTGAGTAATTGCCGCTTCTACAGTGTCACGTCTTGCAAAAATAAGAACGCCTAAAGGTCTCCTCGCCTCAGAACGAAGCCTTTGCGGTAACGAGACAAGAGCAGCTTTCATAGCTGCATGTACTCCTGTTTCCGTGGATGAACTATATAACTCTTCAAGTCCCTCTATAATCGCAACCGCTGATTTCTCCGTGGTTCTAAGCAGCTCCAGAAATGTTTCTCCTGCCCCCGGTATGCCAGATTGATGCCCGGAGCTCCATGCAATGACATCTAGCCAAAGATTTACCCATTGCTGCTCAGTATGTCCGCACGCAAATTGTGTTTTCAACCAGGTCGTTGTTGCATAAATTTTCTGAGGTGCATCTAAATTGAGCGCCACTGCCGTACTTTCGCGAGCCGAATCTGCCTCCGTTTGAAATTTTGCACTCGATTGAATTGAGGCGCATACAGGGATGAGTTCTGCTGAAACTGCGTTTGATAAATCGATTAAACCGCTTACTGCACTGCTCCAATTTTTTTGAGCAACAAAGTACCTTGCAGCTAGGGTTTTCCCTGTGCCTTTGGCACCTTCAATAACTGCAATTGGGACTTCTGATTGAAAGCGCTGCGTTAAAGCTAAAAGTGGTGCGGTGACGAGTGGTTTTGGAACCTGACCTTCTGTATTTTCAGCTGCAATTAGCTGATCTGCATATTTTTTTAACTGCGCTCTTGCATCAATTATGTTTGAGTATGTTGCATTAATATGCAAAGGCTCAGTTTGAGAGCCTCGTAAGTATTCACCAGCGACCTCAGTTGAAAGCCATTGATCAATTCCGGCTCCAATTATTTTTGGAAAGCCACTTCCGCTTAGTTGATTTACATAATTATTCCATTCGCCGGACGAGACTTGGATATCCAATAGTTCAGGCGCTTCGACTTGTATGAATGGTTCAAGATCTAAATCGCTGCTGAACACATCTTCTGAGGATTTTATTAGTTGTCCATTATTTGGCACGAGTGTGGCCAACAGATCATTTACAAGGGGCTCAATAAGTTTTTTATCCATTCCGGTTTGTTTAAAAATAGCGGGGACACGATTTATAACCAGCAATGGTTTTCGAGGGGTCCCAGCGGAACGTCGAATTTCGTTCGATATGAATTTAACTAATCCTGACGTTGCACGAATTGATTGATCCGATAGTGTTGTTACTATTACCGGAGCAACATTTGGATCGAGCGCTAAGTTAACTCCTAGTGGAACCAATCCTGCTCTCACATCGATGACAACACCGGCACATCCTAATTTCGCAGCAATTTGGGAGAGTATATCTGCAAGAGCATAAGGGCGTGATTGTGTAGAAAGATGTTCGGTTTTAATTGACGAACTAGCCAATTCATCAAGATTACGGCGTAATGGGAGAACTACCAAGTTCCCCGAAATTGCATGATCACGTAAGCGTTCTGCCGTAAAAGCGATCGTAGCTGACGCATCTTCACTGTTCTCGGAGTGAGCTAATGAAATGACATCTTCGAGAGAAATCTTTGGAGTGCCTGCTTGTTCTTCAAATAAATAACTAATACCTGGAGCTTCAAGATCGCCATCGACAAGTAAGACTGGTTTGTTTGATGTTTCAGCCCAGCGAAGCGCAAGTGTAATCGCAGTTGTTGTACGCCCAGTACCACCTTTTACGCTTAGTGCGGCTACTACAGGGAGAGGGCGAGGAGTACTTGGTATCTTATGAGGATGTTTAAATTCAATAACTCCATCGATTGTACCAAAAGACTGCCTAAACATAGGCTCGTCTGTACTTTCTTCAAAAGTGACTGGCAATTCAGAGCAATGAAGTGGACCTTCGAGTCGCAGACGAAGCGGATCTAATAAAACACGGCTTGGAAACAAATTTTCGAGCCATCTAGTGATCTCGGCTGTGTCTAATTGGTTCGTAGTTTCAAACTCTAGTCCATACCAGCCGACTCGAGCACGAATTAATGAACTTGGAAGTGAAGACTGCGTTAAGGTTATTGCTGCAAAGCATCTTGCAACATCAACCCAAGTCATTGGTGATTGATTGAAAGCGCTCATTTTTGACTGCACCATTCTATTAATTTTTTTAACCAAACACAGATGGCAGGGGTATCTGTAATTTTTACGCCGTATCGCCATGCTTGATGAAGATCTGAAATGTGTCCTGTATCGCCAGTGTTAGTGATAACTTTTGGTACTGAGCCAATGACAGAACGGGGAATGTTTAGTGCATGCGCTAATTTTACTAAGTCATGGACGAAGCTGCGTGCGGACTTTCCGTTTGCTCGGGCATCTTCTGTTGTTTTAAGATTGTTTTGCTGTAGGTATGCCGCCTTGAGTGCGCATTCTGTTGCATAAAACAATAGTAGTGCCCCAGCATCTTCGTTGAGTACTGAAATATGGGTTGCTGTGTCGTATAGTTCTTTTGCTCGGCGTTTCAAGGTTAAGAATTGTGGGTTTACCATTGATGAATACTCGTATTCGCCCGTTGACGACTCATTCTGTGCATTTCTTGTTGAATCTGGCGGCGGGTTAATCTGTGCTTAAATTTTGCTCTAGAACTATCTCATATCGACTTGGAGTTTGCCATATTTCTTGAGCTAGTTTGACTCGTTGCGTTAGATTCGGTACTCATTTTATCCACCGGTTGTGCAAAGTGTGCAGACTCTATCACACCAAGTTTCGTCAACGGTTTTGTCCGCCAAGGCCGTATTGCAGTCAATTTGACCCAGGTCGGTTCACCTGCGAGCTGAATTCAAGTCATCCGCAATTTGAATTCGACTAAGGCAATAGCTGTGCCTGTACCATGCGATTGAACGTGACGGCAGGCGAAATCCACTCCACGAGATCATCGTAGGGGCGATTGGGGTCAAATTGAGTTTGGATGAACACAGTGTCGTTGTCGGCGTTTTCTAGCTCGTCATTGGTGGCACCAGAGATTTGAGTGCCACCTTGATCGTACCCACCCAGTCCATTCTTACCATGCGAAATCACAACCGCAGCTACATTTGGTGCTACATCGGCCGTGGAGCTGCTGGTTTTGATTTGGATTGTCGTCGGACTGCACCAATTAAAAGATGCACCGCTAGATGGAACAGGTGCTGCACACACCGAGCCTGTCGATGAAAAGCTAGTTGCGGCTAGACGAGGTGCAACGGCATACGAATAACGACGCCCCCACGGATCCAGTTGCTTTAAGCCCAAGTCTTTCCAAGGCAAAGCGCCCTCGGTTCGTGCGCACCCTGTGGCACTTGGTGTTTTTTCCGTACCGCTGGTTGCGTCGCTCTCTGCTACCGTTGGATCAGCTGGGCATGGGAAACGTTGGTTCTTGATCATGAAGCCCAAGATGGCTTCCTTGGCCTCTGCCATTTCGCGTTTAGCCTGTCGTATCCGCTGTGCCTCCATGGTCTCAGTGAGTGGGCCCAGGAAGCCGCCAATCATCAGCCCCAGAATGACCAAAACCATGGCCATCTCCACCAATGAGAAACCACGCTGATGCCGATCAGCCATTACAACGCTCCTTGATTACATTGACCCACCGTACCAACGTCTTGCCACAATGCGGGAACAAGATCAGGGGCCCAATTGGGATCGCCATAGGTGTTATGTGACTGCAAACATTTATATGCTCGGCCTTGGTATTTCACGAGATCACCGACCGTGTAACTCCCACCGTTTTGTACCCAGTTCTTGCACTTATCCACGTTGGGCGTCTGAGTTGGGGGCAAGCGCAAATCATTCAACGTGACAATGATGAAGCGATCATTGAGGAGCGGCTGACCACTGGAACTGTTTATCGGGCCTTGGATAAAGGGACCAGTCGTCGCATAGTTTGCGTAGTTAGTCGAAGCGGCGCCGAATTGCGGTGCACCCTCAAGGTAATTGGTTGCAACATGATTGGGTCGAGACTGGCCTGGCAATAACGCACCAGGTGCAAAAATAATCGCCAGCACACAAGTGCCAGTGATGGCATTCAGGTCATTGCCCTTAACACCGTACGGCTTGAGCTGATTGGATGCAGGGCAAGTTGGGGGTGATGTTGCGAGTGTTCCAATGCGCACGCTTGGATGAACGACATACCAGAGCGTTTCCCCGGCTGAATCTTTGAGCTCAGCAATCCCGAGGGTTTTCCAAGGCAAGCGTCCAATAGATGCTGAAGAACTATCCTGGACCCCATCACCATTACTGTCTGGATGTGGAAACTCCCCGTAGACCACGGGGTTTCCAGTGTATTCATGGTTCCCAATCCAACTGACCAAGCCTTGTTTAGCCTCTGCTAAGACATCCGCGTTCCGTTGCTCAGCATTAGCCTGAATATCACGTGGAGAGACTGCTCGCATCATGCCCATTGCGAAGATGACAGTCACAAAGATCATGATGAGGAGCAAGGCTGCGCCGCGTTGAGCAGATGGTGAGTGAGTAATCACATTGGGGTATCTGAGCTGAATGCTTGCATTCTAGGAAAGAAAATCAGTCAATGCAGTCCTCCTGCGCAGAAACACTGCATACTGATGCAAACAATCGTGTTTGGTCGAATTCTACTCGGGCATAAACTGGACAGAAAACTGCTCCAGTCCTATCCGAGCAGGTTTGACTTTGCCGGCTACGCTCAACTTTTAGCTCAAGCTAACTGATAGCTCAGTAGCAAATTGTCTTAGCTCGCTTAGTAGATCACCTTGGAAATGTTTAAAAACAATCCAATTAAAGTATGGCGCGCCATTCCAATAGCCCTTTCCCCGACATATTTTTTCAACGATATGCCTCACTTTTTGATCTGGTTTGTGAAATACCCTCAAATCGCCCGATGGCAGAGTATTGATCCAAATCCATCGGTTGCCGATGGAGAACAGCCACTGGCCTGTAGTCTTATTTATCTCAGGCGGGGCTGATGGTAGATTTACCATCACTTCATGTGAGATCCATTTTCGTCGCTGTGGGTCGACTAAAACAGCGTTCTCAAGTTCTTCCCACCCCCAAACTTGCCCGCGCCAATCGCTCAGATCAATTTCAATAGCTTGAATATTAAGAAGCTCAAGCTTATTGGATTTTGTTGGATCAACTTTATGGTTCACGGCCACCTCAATGACGATTGGTTTTCCTTTTGTATATCCAAAGCAATCAGCAACAAGCCAGCTTTGATCAGTAGGAATTTCTAGCCGATGCTCCAAACGAATATCTTCCAGCATTAGAATCTCACCTGAGAGCTGCTCTGGGTGGCGCAAAGGGGCGGTCATGGTTTTGTGTTTGGCGACAATCTGTTTAGCAGCCAAATGCAAGGCCGTTTCAGCACACCCAAAAGACTCAGTTGAATTGTTATGCGCAAAGTGATGGGCGCGCTCTTGCCCACCGTTTTTGGCCACTAACAATGAGTGGCATAGTGGGCAAGTACATTGGCAAGCCCCCCCATTTTTGACTTCACTGATATGGACGACGCGACCCTCACTGTTCACTGCAAACGTCATCACTGCGTTGCCTGTTGCTTGCATGATCATTACCTCCGAGTGTTAAACACGGAGTTAGGCTCAAGCATCATCGAGGTTTAAAATAGTCCTCAATAGTCTTCAGACTGTATTGGACAGATGAAATACCAATGAAAAACAAAGAATTAGACTTATACATTGACGAGGAAGAGATAACACTCTTGCGAGCTACAGCTGAGATGTTGAGCCAATTCATTCAGCGGCATGCAAAAGACAACCAATCCTTCTCTGCAGTGCAAGCGATCATAAAGTTCACAACGGAACAGATCGATATCGGCAAGTCTGGCGAGGCATTACGATGTAGCGCAGCATACATTGCGGATATAGCCAAATTTCCTCTTGGTGATAAATCCCCAGGATCTAAGTTGGCGGGTCCATGGAAGGCCTTGCATGAGAAGCATCTCCCAGAGCATGAGCGGGGGCTACAAGAGTTTGCCGCCAATGCAGGAATGAATTTTTACGCTTGGCCAATGAAGCATAAAAGTAGTGGCGGGACTGAATCATTATATTTCTTAGCAATTCGGCCAGTCCCAACGGATATTCTTGACCGTAAAACAGTGGTCCCAGAGGGATATATTCAATACATTCGGGAGTTGGAACCCAAACCTGCATGGTGGCTTCGATATTTAGTAGTAGGGGGTTTTCACTTGCGAGGCTGGCGGAGAAATCTTTTTCTAGGTTATTTACTTTGTGTTGCAACGTCTCTGGTATGGCTAAGCATATTTGTCTGGTGGTTTATTTTCTCCTCCACGCATGCATCAATTCAAAGCCTGTTTTATGTAGTTTCTGGCTGTACCATACTAGGCTGGTTTTTGTTTGGAATTATTAAGCCGTTTATTAAACTGCTAGACTGGCGAATTATAATGGCACCCTCGCCGATGCTAGCATTTTCTGAAAACGACGTTCAGCTGGAAATGGTTCGAGAGGCAGTCCAGGAAGGTAAGCCTATCGCCACAATTAGGCTTGTCCGGTATGCAAGCACATGCCCTATTTGTCAGGCGAAAATTAATATTGCAGACGGCAACAAAGAGTTCCCAAATCGCTTAGTTGGAAGATGCCAGGATAATCCAGCCGAACACGTTTACAGTTTTGATCGAAGTACATGTCTGGGAAAAATCTTGCGCTAACGGTCACCAGAAAGCACTTCTATTGATGCCCGTTGGTCGAATATCCTCCCCTCATCGATATCAGCTGTACCACGATGAGGCATGCAGGTACAAAACTCAACGTTATAGCATCAATCAACCTACTGGTTTGCTCGCTATGATGAATACCCTGAATACACCACGTCACAAAGTGCTCGCAGTTATTCAGTAGCACGTTGTACCAGTCTTCCCCCAAGCGTGATCGGGCTCGTTCAATACTCGCAACCCGGCTATAGGTGCGGCATGGGTAGGTTTGGACGGTATAGCCATTGCCTTGGCAGAAGGTTTCTAGACTCACGATTTCAATTACCCCGCGCTCATGGCGGTTAAAAGATGAGCCAGAGTAATGAATGACCTGGTTGCGGCCGATGTAGAGCCCGTGATGCGAGTACCCGGTGCGGGCAGAGATCAGGTGGTCGCCTTTTTCCATGATTGAACTCCAAATAAAAATGGCAATAAAAAAGCCCCAGATGACTCTGGGGCTGGGGGTGATGGGTGTTTGAACTACTCGGCCTTGTCGCTCGCGCGCCGTGGTTCAGGCTCACGAGTACACGGCGGTTGTTTCGTGCGGCAGTAATGCTGAATCCATTTCGAGCACAACAAGCCTGCGGTAAAGACAATGGCAAATGCAGCCAAAGTGTCAGTGGTTGAGGATTGGTTCATGGCTGTTCTCTCCTGCGGTTGAAGGACCAAGACGGTCAGTGATTGGGCTACTGCGCACAACGGGGGGAGTTGCTTTTGGGTTGGCTGGTTTGGGTGTTACAACAGCGGGCTGAGTTTGGGCGCTGGCGCTAGCTCCCTCGATTTCTGGTTCGGGATAGAACTCCGCCAAAACCTGCGGCAGCTCTTCGCTGCTGTCTTCAAATTGCCCATTGGCTAAGAGCTGGCGAGCTGTGTGTTCCAGCTGGGCAATATTGATGCCTGCTTCAGCAAACTGCTGAGCCTCGGCATGGGCTTTGGCAACGGCGTTGACTAAGCTGTCGTCGTCACGCAGCGTGAGATCGACGTAATAGACCGGTGCACGGTAAGACTGTGTGGTGCTTTTGGCGCGCAGTTTCAACTGCAAGGGCAAAAATCGACTAAGGCCATTACTCACAGCATGGAAATACGCCAAGCGTGCAGCGAGGGTGCGCACCGAGTTGTAGCCGGTGGTACGAAACATGAATGAGCCCAGTTCGTCTTGTTGGCCGTCCACCTGCACATTGAGTCGGCCATATAATTTACAGCCTTTCTCTTTGCCAAACAGGCAGCGTTCTGGGCCTGGGCAACTGAGTTCTTCGGTTCCTTCACCCGCATTGCCAGTGCTGGCGCCACCCGTACTCCGCAAGTTGGTCACTCGTTTGGCCGTTTCACCATCGCCCACACACAATGGCCGACCGGTTTGTCGATCAAACGCACTGAACTCTGCCCGCAGATTCAGATCGCTATCGTTAAATAGCAACTTGATCGCAATAGCCCGAATCTTGTTGTTCGGGCTGTTTTCCACCAAGACTTGATGCAGGGGATGCAATAACCAACCCTCTTTACCCTGCACCTGCGTGGTGAGGGTAAAGCAGTCGTCTTTTTCAGGGAGGTATTTGCCGTTCTTTTCGACCAAGTGACCAATGCTGATCCGCCCAATCACGGGCGGGGTAATGGCTAAACCTTTAATCATGATGAGGCTCCTTTCTTTGTTGGTTGCACCAAGAATCGCCGCACACCAGCGACGGCGCGGGTGTACTGCTGGATCAAATCAGGATGATCTGCACTTAGCTGCTCCAGATCTGTGGCAAGGCGATCTTTGGCTTTCTTCCAAGTGACTTTGCCGGCCGCAAACACTGCCGCACTGGCTGAGCCCAAGGCGTTTTGTAGGCGTTGTCGGATCTGGGCTTCCTTGGCTTCGACTTCTTCTTTGCGCTCACGCAGTTCCAGTAGGTGTTGAAAGAGGATGTTGTATTCAGCTGATTCCGAGAGATCGATGGTTTGGCCATCATCACGAGGGAATAGCCATTGCAGTGCGTCGCTGGCATCTCGGCTGCCATCAGGGTCAGGTTGAATATCGGCCGTAACATGCTTCCAAAACTGAGCTTCTAGTTGAATCAGATCAGCGATCTTGGCGTCATCACGCTCAATCCGATAAATCCGAAAGTCTTGTCCGCCAATCAACACCGCCACATCGGCCCAAGCAAAACCAGTGACCGCCAGCTGATGCAGTACCTGGCACTGATACGCCAGTGGAATACCGTCTTCCCACTGCGGTGCCATGTGATAACTGGCGGTTTTGATTTCGAGTACGCCAGTGCCTTCCGGCTGACCCAGCACTTCCCGATCCAGATTGGCCAACATAAAACGATGATCTGGGTGCTGCAGAATCGCATTCACTTTGCGCACCTTGTAGCCCGTGCGCTCGGCATAGACGGAAGCTAAAACGGGTTCGAGCACCGTACCCCACAACACCGCCGGTTTCTCGGCGAGGTCGTCGGGCTGTTTACGGTGAGTTTTTTCCAACCACAAGGTGAGTGGGCTTTTGTAGGGACTAAAGCCAATCGCGGCTGCGGCATCGGATGAGCCAATGCCCAGCTCCCGATACTGCAGCCATTGTTCTCGACTGAGATTGACGGTAGACGCCAGCCGAATGGCTTGGCCGTAACGTTCACGCATGATGAAACCTCCAAAACAAAAAGCCCCGCTGGCGAACCAGTCGGGGCTTGAGAAGAGTGTGAAATGACGAACGAAATCAGAACAGGGAGTGTGACTAAGCCAGTAGCGCCATGGCTTGATGTAGAGCTTTGGACTTCAGTTGTGCGCCTTGGCCAAACCATGCCGAATCGAGGCGGTAATCCTGACTGCGCGCTCGGCGCTGGTGATCAACAAATTCAGTCACCGCATTGAGTGCACCCCAAGCTGTACCGCGACTACTTGCCAACAAAGAGCCCATCCCGGCTCCGCTATACAGCGCCTGTACTTGTTGCATGGCACGGGAAACGGAGGGGTTATCCAGATCAAGGATTTGTTCACCCAGTACTTCACCAAAGTACTGTGCTGCTTCACTGGCAGAGATTGGGCGTTGCGATAGTTGCTTGAGATTGCCAATGAACTGCTCCCAGCCCGACAAGCCCAACCCCAAAGCTTCTTTCACCGCCTGCGGATCAAACTTGGTTGAGTGCGGCACCTTCACCGCGCCACTACGTTCAGCTACCGCCATTTGCAGCGTGTTATTACACACCACCCGCACCGAAGTGAATTGTGCCGTCGTGCACATCGACCCATCGCAACTGGTGGCCAGCAACAAATAGGCCTTCACCCGATCATTGCCACGCAGCAGGCTTTCTTGCCCGGTGCGTGCCAGTGCCCAGAGTTTCTTCCCGCCTTTCAGTACCCCAGCCGTTTCCAACTCAAAACCACCGGCCTCCACCAAGTCCTTATAAAAATGCAGCACCTCATCAGGCTGTACCACCTGATAACGATTTGACACCACCGACAACGGTGCCAACGTATCGGAGCGATACAGCACCTTGGCATCAGTGTGCGAGCGGATATGCATACCGGTGTCCGACACATTAAACAGCACATCGCTCTGATCAATCGACCAGGCCATCCCAGCCTCACGCAGCCACACCTCCAAGGGTTGCTGCTCAGTTAAGCGATTCCCTAAACCGTGCCACGGGGTGTCACGGACAAAAGCCATAGATTCAACAAGATGTGACATGAGCATTCTCCAGACGTAAAAAAAGCCCAAGTTCCAACTTGGGCGATGAATAAGAAAATGGCCTCACTTAGCCATTAACACATCAGTTATATATATCCAAGAAATTCTAAATACAAAAACAACCAAAATAACTTGTATATATATTATGAGAAATAAAATCCCAACACACAGCCAGAAAAACAAAAAAATCAGCAACGCAGAAGGCAATTAAATCAGCGAAAAGATTTGGTATTTTATTATTCTATATTTATCAACAATCATCAGAAGCACCATCAAACAATCACAACCTTAAACATTAAAGCCTCCATAGCTGCACAAGCTGTCCAGACACTCAAACAAACAACCAACTCACAAAGGTACGATATGCTCCAAAATCAAGAGCCCATATTTCATATTACTGCATCAGAGTTCTTAGATGAAGTCAGCAAAAACTTTATCAACGCCAACCAGTTCGTAACGGATCTTTTTACGGAAAGGTCTCGCTTGCTGGTAATTAGATTGGACTTAGGCCTAAGGGGAGACTCTGCCCGCAAGTACGACCCATACCATTTACGCGAATGCTTTAATCATCTTCTAAATAACCGGAGGCAAAAACCGAGTCTATTTGCCAATTGCCTTGGTTATATTTGGAGCTTGGAACTTGGGCAAGAAAAAGGCTTCCATTATCACTGCTACTTTTTCTATGACGGGGCCTACTCACAACAAGATCAGAATATTGGCCATGGAATTGGTCAATATTGGCAACAAGTCACCCATAGCGAAGGGACCTACTACTGCAGTAATGACGATAAGGCGTGGTTTGAACAACAGGGAACGTGTGGTATCGGCATGATCTCGCGCCACGAGGTGCTAAAACGCAACAATCTCACTAATCTCGTTGGGTATCTATTTAAAGACGAGGCCAATACACGTGCTTGTATCACGAGCTTGGGTTTGAAAAACATCAGGCTCTATGGCAAGGGGCGCTGAGAGCGTTAAGGCGAAATTGAAGGAGCCCCATGCTGCTGGAAAAGCGACAGAGTTTAGTCATCTTTGTCGCTTGGGTTCTAGATGGAAATGATTCATCATGAAGATGGAGTGGACGTCGCTGTGACCGCAAAATCGTTTGTACTCAGCAACCAAACTTTTTGGAATACCTATAAATCTCGGAAGGCGGAAACCCCGACTGGGGGAAGGGCATACATACTCACACACTGTTGAAACTTGTTGAATGAATCAACGCTTGTGGGCGGCCAAGTCAATGTTTGGTGGGGATACCATAGGGTAAAAAATACTGACACGGGTAATGATCTGAGAGGAACACCAGTTTGCTATCGACAGCAAATTTCGATTGCGCGTCGTTAGCTTACTGGCCTCTCTCCATTAACCCGGTTAGGAGAGCACCATGCCCACCCAGATCAATCAGCCTATTCGCTTTATTCGTTTGCCCGAGCTCTTAAAAATGGTTTCGATGGGGCGAACTACCCTGTACGACAAACTTGATGAGAAATCAAAGCGTTACGATCCAACTTTTCCTAAACCAATCAAAGACGGCAGTCGAATTATGTGGGTTGAGCACGAAGTGCAAGCATGGATAGAACAGCTTATTTGTAAGACAAGATCAATCGAATCAATTGCTTCGTCAATTTGACATTGGTTTTTAGGCCATAACCATTTGGTGGGGCTCAATAGGTGCTTTGCTTGAGCGGTTATGATTCCTGAAGAAGTTTGTGGTTAGAATAAATAGGTCAGAAGGTAGATAAAATTTATTATCCTTACACAATCCTTCATGTAGTATTGAGCCATGAAGAAAAAATGGCTCATTTCCTGGATTGGCGACACCGATCACAAGGCGGCAGAGGGTAAGCTCCCAGCTGGCGTAGGCCCTATTGCCAATGCGTTGCTAGGCCCGAATGTGAAATATGATCGGGTTTGTCTGCTCACCAACTACCACCGCGAGCGCAGTCTTAAATTCTGCGAATGGCTTGAGGACCTGACAGGTTATCCAGATGTCGGGCTCGAGGAAGTCGCGCTAAGCAGCCCCACCGATTATCAAGATATTTACCGCGAAGTCAGCCAATTTCTCACCGAATTGAAACTACCGCGCGAAGATGTTGAGCTCACCTTCCATCTCAGTCCGGGTACGCCAGCCATGGCGGTGATCTGGATTATGCTGGCGCGTACACGCTTTCCTGCTTCATTGATCCAGTCAGCTCAAAACAAAGCAGACGATAGTTCCGTAAGTTTTAGCATTGAGTCGGTGACTTTTCCGCTGGATCTGGCCAACGCATTCCTGCCCGATTTCCTGCAACGCAGTGATGAACGGATCGAGCGTCTCAGTCAGCCCATGGCGCTGGCGCCTGAATTTGCCAAAATCATCCATCGCAGCCCGATCATGCAGCAGCAAATCGAGTTGGCCCGTCGCGTAGCGATTCACAATGTGCCGGTGTTGCTGCTTGGCGAAACCGGTACCGGTAAAGAGCTGTTTGCCACCGCAATTCATGAATCTAGCCGCCGCAAAGATCAGCCGTTTGTTGCGGTCAATTGCGGTGCCATTCCCAAAGAGCTGGTCAACTCCGAATTATTCGGCCACAAGAGAGGCGCATTTACAGGAGCAGACTCTGCTCGACTGGGGCATTTTCGCGAAGCCAACGGTGGCACGCTGTTTCTGGATGAAATCGGCGATTTACCGCTAGATGCCCAAGTGCGGTTATTGCGCGCTTTGCAGGAAGGCCAAGTTACGCCGGTGGGCGAAACCAATCAGGTCAAAGTCGACGTGCGCATCATCGCCGCCACGCACCGTGATTTGATGGCTGAAGTGGCCGCAGGGCGATTCCGTGAAGACCTGTTCCATCGTTTGGCGGTGGGAATACTGCACTTACCCGCGCTGCGTGATCGCGGTGATGACATTGAGCTGCTGATCGAGCATTGCCTAGCGCGTATTAATGACGATAGCCGTGATTTGCCCGAGTGGCAGGATAAGAAAATTTCTGTAAGCGCAAAAAATATTCTGCTCACGCATGCATGGCCCGGCAATATCCGCGAGTTGTATCACACCCTGTTGCGGGCTGCGATTTGGTCCAAATCCAGTGAAATATCTGCGGAAGACATCCAAACCAATTTGCTGACCATGCCCAATAAATCCGGCGAGGTGCTGAATCAGCCTCTCTTCAAAGGCTTTGATTTACAAGCAGTTTTGGATCAGGTTGAGCGCCATTACTTGCAGCGCGCAATGCAAAAAGCGGGTGGCAAGAAAAAGCAGGCCGCTGAAATGTTGGGCTTTGCCAATTACCAAACCCTGAGCAATCGCATGGAAAAACTAGGCCTTTCCAGCGACGAAAACAACGACTAAAGGAGGCTGGCACAGTTTTCGCTATGAAGTGACCATCGCTAAAACGAGAACGCCAGACATGTTGATGCAAGACCTGCAATCACTCAATTTCGAACCATTGCGCAGCACTTACCCAGAGCTCGCCAATTTGGCCGCCCATGCCGAGCAATATCTGCATACCGATCCTGAAAGTGCCTTGGTGAAATTGCGCAGCTTTGCCGAGCGTATGGTCGATCACATCTACACCAAGCTGCGTTTGCCACAAGCGCCGCAGTCCAAATTCGTTGATTTGCTCAATAACGCCAGTTTTACCATGCTGGCCAACCAAATGGTGCTCGATAAATTTCACCTGCTGCGCAAGCTAGGCAATAGCGCTGCGCATGGTGAAACAATCCGCCCGATGGATGCCAATCGTGCACTGCATGAGGCGTGGCAAGTGGCGCGCTGGCTACATGTATCGATTGTGGGTGGCAAATCTGAAGACTTCGGCCCATTCCAAGAGTCGCCGAGCGATGGCATCGATACCAAAGCCGAGTTCAAGCGCGAGAAAAAACGCCTCAAACAAGAAAACGAAGCGAAAGAAGCCAAAATCCAAGCCATGCTCGCCGAGCTCGAAGCAATGCGTGCGGCTGAAAAAGCCATGCGTGACGTGATCAATGCCGCCAATCAACCATTGCCGCACGATCAAATTGCCTTGATGGCCACAGTGGCCGGCAAAGCCAGCGATCAGCTCAAATTCTCTGAAGATAATACTCGCCAATATCTGATCGACCGCGATCTGGCGCTGGCAGGCTGGAAAGTACCAAAGGCTGGTCAAACCAGCCCTGCGGTCGGCCTTGAAGTCGAAGTTAAACATCAAGGTACACAAACTGGGATTGGTTACGCCGACTACGTGCTGTGGGATGACAATGGCAAACCGCTGGCGGTGATTGAAGCCAAGCGCACCACCAAAGACGCGCGTGCCGGGCAAGCGCAAGCCAAAGACTACGCCGATGGCCTAGAGAAAATGCACGGCCAGCGCCCGATGATTTTCTGCACCAATGGTCACGACATCTGGGTGTGGGATGACGCGATGGGTTATCCGCCGCGCAAGGTGTATGGCTTTTACAGCAAAGATACACTCCAGTACCGTATTGGCTTCCAGCGCAATAACCGTATGGACTTGACGCAGATACATCCAGATGAAAATATCGCTGGCCGCTTGTATCAACTCGAAACCCTCAAGCGAGTGCAAGAGCGCTTTGCTGCCAAGCATCGCAAATCGCTCATCGTGCAAGCTACCGGCACCGGCAAAACCCGTGTCGCGATTGCGCTCACCAAGTTGATGATCGAGGCCAAATGGGCCAAGCGCATTCTGTTTCTGTGCGATCGTAAAGAGCTGCGCAAGCAGGCTAAAAAGGTCTTCAACGATTATTTAAAAGAGCCAATCTACGTCTTCGGCCAGCAAAACGAAGTCGGCAAGCAGGATGCCCGCATTTACATCGGCATCTACCAGGGCCTGATCAATCAGTACGAAGACTTCGACGTTGGCTTTTTCGATCTCATCATCGCCGATGAATCGCATCGCTCGATTTACAACCAGTACGGCGATATTTTCCGCTACTTCGACGCGCTGCAAGTCGGCCTGACCGCCACACCAGTCGAAATGGTTAGCCGTAGTACCTGCCAGCTATTTGGTTGTGACTACAAAATGCCCACGGCCAATTACACGCTGGAAGACGCGGTACGCGATAAAAATCTGGTCCCTTTCCGTGTCGTGACGCACACCACCAAATTCCTGCGCGATGGCATCAAGGGCAAAGACCTCAGCGACGAGCAAATCGCCCAGCTCGAAGACCAAGGGATCGACCCGAACGAGCTAGAGTTTTCCGGCAAGGACATCGACGAAGCCGTATTTAACAAAGACACCAACCGCGTCATTCTGCGTAATCTGATGGTCAACGGCATTCGTGATGCCGATGGCCAGTTGCCGGGCAAAAGTATCATCTTCGCCCGCAATATTGACCACGCCCGTTTGCTCTCCGAGCTATTTGACGAGCTGTACCCGCAATTTGCCGGTAAATTCTGCGCCGTGATTCACTCCGAAGAGCCCCGCGCCGAGCAGCTGATCGACGATTTCAAGGGGGGCGACAATTGTAAAAACGACGCGCTGCGGATTGCCATCTCGGTCGATATGCTCGACACCGGTATTGACGTGCCCGAAGTCGTGAATCTGGTCTTCGCCAAGCCGGTGAAATCCAAAGTGAAATTCTGGCAAATGATCGGCCGTGGCACGCGCCTATGCCCGGATCTGTTTGGCAAAGGCGAGCATAAAAAAGAATTCCTGATTTTCGATCACTGGGAAAACTTCGCCTACCACGAAATGGATCAGGAAGAAGCTGAGCCCAAAGTGCCCAAATCAATCGCCCAGCGCCGTTATGAAACGCGACTGGAGCTGGCAAAGCAGGCGCTAAAAGCCCACGAAACCGCCGCGTTTGCCGTGGTGCGCGATCTACTGATCAGCGATGCCGTAGCACTCAATGACCTGACCATCGCCGTGCGTGACAACTGGCAAGCGGTGCAGCAGGCGCGGGATGTGAATATCGTCGATGCCTTTGCACCCGCTACGGTACAAATGCTCGCCGAGACCATCGCGCCCTTGCTCACGTCACTTGATGTGCGCGGCCAAGGTGATGCCTTGCGCTGGGATATTTTGCTCGCCAGCGCCCAACATGCGCTGATTACGCAGCCCAAATTGCCGAATGCCTATCGTGCTGAGATTATCGCTTGGCTTGAACGTTTGCCGTCTAACCTGAACGCCGTACGTGCCAAGGCTGAAGAACTCAAAGCCATTAAATCCGATGATTACTGGCAAACCCTCAGCTTTACCGCGCTAGAGCATGGCCGTAAAGAGTTGCGCGAAATCATTCATCTGGCCGAGCGACCAAAATTACCGCCGCCACTGCCGCCGATGCAGCTTGATATCAAAGAAGACGAGGCCGAATATCAGGTAGCGCAGCGCCAGACCAAAATCAAATCGGTCGATGCACGCATCTACCAGCAAAACGTCGAAGCGGCCTTGCGCCCATTATTTGACACCAGCCCTGTGCTGCAAAAAATCCGCGAAGGTCTGCCCGTCAGCGATGCCGAGCTGGCCCAGCTCAACAGCCTGATCCACACCCATAATCCGGATGTCGATCTAAACGTGCTGCGCGAATTTTACGCCGACACTGCCGTACCGCTGGCCGATATCCTGCGCAGCATCATTGGCATGGATGCCAAAGCAGTCGAGCACCGTTTTGCCCAGTTTGCGCAAAAATACACGCTCAACAGCCAGCAAATGCGCTTTCTCGGCATGCTGAAAGACCAGATTAGCCTTTCTGGGGGTATTCGTTTGAACGCATTGTTTGAAATGCCTTTTACTTCAATACATGGCGAGGGTATTGGTGGCATCTTCCAGCGCGAAGATCAATTCGACGAGCTAACTAACATCATCCGCAGTTTTGGTGAACCCATCACTCAAGCCGTAACCTCAGTCAACGAAACAAGAAGTAACTAAGCAATGACGCAAGAAATACAAAACCATGTCTTCTGCCTAATGCACGAGTCCGGCGAAGCTTTGTACCCCGTCAAAATGAAGAATCGCGCCACGGGGGTTACGGCATACCGTGTTTCCAAATCAGGCAACACGCTGGCCGACTGCATCGAGCTACACGATGAGCAGGAAGTGCTGCGCTATGTACGCGATCTTGGTTATGGCGTGCGAGCACGTGGCAAACATTCGGCGCAGGCTAGTATCTACAAACTTGATCAGCGTAGCATCACCGAACTGCGCCTCCTCAAATCAGAATAAAGGTTTCCCATGATCACCGGCGAACTCAAAAACAAAATCGACAGCCTCTGGACCGACTTCTGGACCGGCGGCATTACCAACCCGCTCACCGTCATCGAGCAGATCACCTTCCTGATGTACTCGCGTCTGCTGGATATGGAAGAGCGCAAGGACGAGCGCCGCAAGCAATTGACAGGCAAACCCTTCAATCGCCGTTTTAACGACGACGAGCAGGATTGCCGCTGGGAAACTTGGCGCCATTTCGGCGCAGAGCAAATGCTGCCGCACGTGCGCGACAAGGTCTTCAAGCACTTCCGCGCTATGGCGGACCGTTCTGCAAATCAAGGTTCCGGCAACGAAGCTAGTCTGTTCGCGGATTTCATGAAAGACGCGCAACTGATGATCCAGAAAGCCACCTTGCTCGCCAAGGCGGTCGAGGCCGTGCACAACCTGCCGCTAGAACAAGGCGACACCAAGGGCGATCTGTACGAATACCTGCTCGGCAAGCTCACCACCGCCGGCATCAACGGCCAGTTCCGCACCCCGCGCCACATCATTCGCATGATGGTCGAGCTGATGCAGCCGCAGCCGGACGACCGCATTTGCGACCCGGCCTGCGGCACCGGCGGCTTTCTGGTGGAAAGCTACGACTACCTGCTGCGCAGCCATACCAGCGAAGCCGGCAAACACGTTGAAACCTATCTCAACGACAAGGGCGAAACCGAGACCGCCACGCTCTACTCGGGTGACTTACTGAGTGAACATCGCCAGCATATTGATAACGACATGTTCCACGGCTTCGATTTCGACGCCACCATGCTGCGCATCGCCAGCATGAACCTGATCATGCACGGCGTGGCCGCGCCGGATATTCACTATCAGGACACGCTCAGCCAGGGCTTTGCCGAAAAGCGCCCGCAGGCTGCCAAAGACAGCTTTGACCTTATCCTCGCCAACCCGCCATTCAAGGGCAGCCTGGACGAGCAGGACGTATCCCCCGACATTCTGCGCGTGGTGAAAACCAAGAAAACCGAGCTGCTGTTTATCGGCCTGATCCTGCGCATGCTGAAAACCGGCGGCCGCTCCGCCACCATCGTGCCCGATGGCGTGCTGTTCGGCTCGTCCAAAGCCCACGTGCAACTGCGCAAGCACCTGATTGAAAACAACCAGCTCGAAGCCGTGATTTCGCTGCCCAGCGGCGTGTTCAAGCCCTACGCCGGCGTCTCCACCGCCATCATCATCTTCAGCAAGGGCGGCAGTACCGACGACGTGTTCTTCTACGACATGCACGCCGACGGCTACTCGCTGGACGACAAGCGCCAGCCGATCAAAGACAACGACATTCCCGACATCCTCGCGCAATACCAGCGCTGGTGTGACCGTGACGGTGACTTTAGCGACCGCACCAAGCAAGCCTTCGGCGTGCCCAAAGCCGATCTGCTCGCACAGAACTACGACCTGTCGATCAACCGCTACAAACAGCAAGTGTACGAGGCCGAGCAGCACGAAGACCCGCGCGAAATACTGAAGCGGCTGATAGCGCTGGAAGCCGACATCCAGCGCGAGCTGCAGGAGCTGGAGGGGATGCTGGGATGAGCATGAAGCCCTTATCAGACTATTGCGAAGTAATTACTAAAGGTACAACACCAAAAACCATGGGGATAGATTTTGTTGAATCAGGCATTCCATTCATCAAGATTGAAAATATTAATGAAGGTCGCATTGTATTAGACTCGGGCGTAAGTTATATCGATGAAGCGGCAGATAAGGCACTAAGTCGCTCAAGGATTTACTCAGGGGATGTTTTGATTTCAATTGCAGGAACAATTGGAAAAACTGTTGTCGTTCCTCTTGAAATTCCAAGATTGAATTGCAATCAAGCAATTGCAATAATTCGCCCCAAAAAGGGATTGGATTCTCAATACCTTAAACACTGGCTTGCATCGCCTGCGGCAATTGAGCAGATTAATGGTGCAAAAGTTACGGCGACAATAGCAAACTTGAGTCTTGGACAAATTGGAAATCTGAACATAGATCTCCCCCCCCTCGAAGAACAAAAACGCATCGCCGCTATCCTCGACAAGGCCGACAGCCTGCGCCGCAAACGCGCCCAAGCCATTGCGCTGGCCGACGACTTCCTACGCGCCACCTTCCTCGACCTCTTCGGCGACCCCGTCACCAACCCGAAGGGGTGGCCGGTTAAACCACTTCACCAACTATGTGAAGTCGGTACTGGAGGAACGCCGAGTCGAGAAGTTGAGGCTTATTATGGTGGCGATATTCCATGGGTAAAAACTGGTGAAGTTGATTCTGATTGGATTACAACCTCAGATGAATGCATTACAGAGCGAGCGCTAGCAGAAACCAACTGCAAACTGTTCCCACCAAAGACTATTTTGGTTGCAATGTACGGCCAAGGTAAAACGAGGGGAAAAGCGGGAATGCTTGGACTGAGTGCAACTACGAATCAAGCGTGCGCAGCAATATTGCCATCCGAAAAAATCCAACCCGAATTTTTGTTGTCACTATTGAAATTTAGCTATGAATCAATACGGGCAATGGGGCGAGGTGGGAATCAAGAAAATTTGAATCTTGGTATGATTAAGTCGCTTGAAATTATTGTTCCAGATTCTGATGTGATTTCGAAATTTATGCATGTTAGCGAAAAAATTAAGGCATTGTTTGAGAATGAGAATGCCGCAATTGGTGAGCTTGATTTGCTAAATAGAAGCATGCAGTGGGACTGTTTGGGCTAAATTAAATAGATACCAAAAAATCTATTGGTTTAAGCAACTTAGTCTCGGGCGAAGATTGCGTCTGATATAGAAGAAGTGGTGGCCTTATAATGTTGTGAAAAAATAGTGCTTTGCTTGGTTTGCATGGTCTATTAGTGCGCAAGTGTTTTTTTGTTGAAAATGAAGTACATATGTTTAATTTTTGGTCGAAGGATAAAAAATGCCTGAAGATATTACTAGTGTAACTACAAATGAGCTAATAGCCAGAATAAGGCAGGCTGAGGCAATGAGAAGAGGGGCCGTTAATAATCTACATAGAGAAGGTCCGGAATATCTTGAGGCTTGCGAAGAGCTTGTGAGGCGTGGTTATCAAGAACTAATAGACGAAATTCGGAGGGGGGTAAATCGATGTGCTAATAATCCTTGTGTTGAAGGTAAGAACACGGCCCATCTTCCGGCAAAACCCACAGGAAAATGTAAATTCTGCGGTTTCCCAATGCCCTAATTGATTATTTATGCGTGACCGCAGGCGGCGAATTGGTTTTATAGGGGGTATTCGCCGCGTAGCGGCAAAACACCGCACGAAGCACCACCGCCCACGGCGTAATGCCTGCGGCGATTTCGCCCGACGGTAATTGATAATGACGGGCATTGCTCTGTAGCCCTTGTTAATAAATGCCTACAAGACAATACCCATAAAGGATGTCTATGCTCCGCCCCGATCTATCTGCCGATTACGCCCTGTGGCTGTCTGAACTAAAAACCCGCATCGCCGCCGCCCAGCAACGCGCGGGTGAGCTGGCAATGAAGCTTAATTTTTGAAGAAGCAACAATAATTATTAGCAGTGTACAGGGGCAAGATTTATGCGATCAGATAATTACTGATTTTGGCCAGTGGACGTCTCTGGAGGCCGCCTTGCAGGAGGGCGGATTTGAAGACAAAACCGCCGGACGGATCGAACAGGTGATGGCGCGCTGGAACCCTGATTCAAACAAGCTGGGTGTGCTCGGCCATGTGAAAGTACCTACAGATCGTCGCCGCATGGACTTGGTGCTGTACGAGCGCAGCAGCGTGGGCCAGCAGCTGTTAAGCATCGACACCATTGTCGAGCTGAAAACCAATTACGCCGGGCAGAAGGGCGAAATCCAAAAGCGACTGGCCCTGAATGGAAAAGGTAGCGCAATCGAACAGGTGCAAAAATATCAGGCATCTAGCCACCCCGGCAGTAAAGATGGTTATGTGCTGTACACCATCACCGAACTGCCATTTCCTGCACCCAAAGTCACCCCGTGCAGCCCCGGGTTTGCCAATGCAGGTACGCCTCTCCACGCGGGCGTAACGACGTTTATGAATGCAATTCGGCATAACCGTCTTACCCTGCTGGGCCACGCAACCGGCTAGCATGTGTTCTGCGCCTTGATCGAAGTGCCGCCAGTTGCCGTCGCCACTGCAACACCTGGGGTATTTGCTCAGCAGGCTTGATGCTAAAGGCGTTTTAATTAATACCCAGCAAACGAGATCAAAATGAGTATTGAACAACAATTTTCCGCAGCTTTACGCCAAGCCATTATCGATGCCCGCGAGCTGGGCTATAACCCGCAGCGCTTTGAAACCATGCTGAACGACTTGGGCGCTGTGGGCATGGCCAAAAAGCTAATCAAATCCGGCGAGTTGCAGGATGGTTTGAAATCCATCCTCAAAAAGGGGCGCGCCGATTTGACGCTGGAGCACATAATGCAAGCCGAGCCCCATCGCCAGCTTTTTAGCCGCGACGAGCTGGCGGCAGCCGCTTGGCGTTTGGAGCAAGCAAAAACAGCGTGAGAAATGTCGCCTAGAGCCGACTGTAGCCCCAAACTTATGGGTAGGGTTCGGGCATGTTGTCGCTAAATACCAAGTTAATAGTGGTTAGTTTCTACAGGACAATTGATGTGAATATCAAACTGATTGATGGCCTGCACCTGAATCATGAAGGTGTTTTATGCAATGCATTAGATGAGCACGTGCATTTACGTCAAGGCGATATGGATGGTGCTTGCGGACCTTATTGTCTCGCAATGGCTATTCTTATTTTGGACAAGACGCAAAGAGCAAATCTTGGTTCATGGGCGAATCCAGATTATCGAACTCAGATCGGAAAATTCTGGAAGTCAATAAAAGAGTTAGATCCCTTAGTTTTGAATGGTACCACTTCAGTTGATTTGCAAAAAATAATCAAAGCATATAACGGTGTCAAATCAACCTGTTTCAAAGGTGCTGGCAAGCAAATTTGCTCCGAAATACGTCAATCAATCGATAATGGTTTTCCCACAATTGTAGACGTGCGGAGTAGAAAGGAAGAAGGACTCAATCATTGGACCTTGGCGATTGGCTATAGTGATGATTTTATCTGTTTGCTAGACCCCGGATATGAATTGCCTACTTGCGCCCTCTGGAATGCGACTCTAACAAGTGAGCCAACAGCAAACCGAATGGGGTATCGCTATATGAATCCATGGCGGAGCTGTGATGTAGAAATGCGTGAAATGGTTGAAATTCAGCCCTAAGGAGTAAATCAATGAACAAAAATGCCCCATTGATAAATCAAAATGCCCCGCTGTATGAAGTGTTACGCAATGCATCAGAGGAAGAGTTAGCTAAGATTGCTGATTTGATCACTGACTCTGGGAAAGGGCGAGCTTCACTTGACGACAAAGTAAAGAATCAAATTTATACAGCTCAGCACTTTAAGAGACTTGCCCCTATCGTGGATATTTTAGAGCGCGAAATCCGGCGGTTTGGTAGTAATAGTGTTGCAACATTTTTCGGTAGTGAATTGATTTCATACCCGGAAATGGTTGTGGATGTGGCGAAGAAAATTGGAGCAAAGTTCTATAAAGATGATTGCGTTAGCAAAATCGAATTTGCAATTCTTGAGCTGATGCTGGGGGCTGCATTAAAGGGTAAAACTTCGACCGAAATAAAGGAAATGTTGAGGCAAAGTGGCTGCAATGTGAGCGATGAAATAGGGAAAAGTTTGAGTGGGGTAACAAATACAAAAGTTATATTGGATACAGTTGTGAAATTTTTAGGCCCTTACCAACTTTCACGCATAATGGCCGCCTCAGTAACGCCTACAGTGTTTACTGCTAGCACAATTACAGCAACGACAGCATTTGGAGTGGTTAGGGCTCCTGCCATGCTTAATCCAATCGGTTTGGCGCTTGGCGTTGTATGGGGCGCATATGGTTTAAGTGGTCCGGCCTATCGAGTCACTATACCTGTGGTTACCACAGTTGCATATATTCGACAAACACAAATTAAATTTCAAATTGATCGTTTTTGTATGGAGTTAAAACAACTATGTCAGTAGATCCTGGAATCTTACAGCGTGTAGTTGGAATGAACCCGGAAGTTTTAGAAGGGCTTTCGTCTGGAAGGTTAAGAATTGAAGGAGGAGTTATACGCATTACCGCTGGTCATAAAGGTGCGGGACAAATTTTTGCACATTTGAGATTTCCTAATGATCCTGATGCAGCTAGATCGGCATTGGAATCCCTTCAAAATCAAATCAGTAAAATGTCTGAAGGAATAGATGGTTTACAAAGTGGGATCAACTTAGTTAAGAATTTACAGATCGCAAATTTAGCACTTTCAGGATTGAACTTGGCTGTTTCTGCTGTTGGATTTGTAGTGGTTTGCAATAAGCTAAATAAAATTAATGATATATTAAATTATCAAACCATGAAGATTGATCAATTGCTAGAGTTGGCAATTGATTCTAGGCAGAGAGAGGAGTTTCGTGATCTGTCGAGGTTTGGGGCGTTACTTAAAACAGTAAGGCAGTTTGCGGAAGAGGGTGAAGTTACATGCTTGAAATCTCTGATTAAAGATGTTAATGAGCAGTATTGTTTTACGAGACTTGTTCTTGAGAATGTTGCAAGTAAGTTCAAAGAAGTTATTGTCGATCGCCACGAATTGCTGGATCTGCTGCAGGATCGGCTGATCAATCTGGCCTTAGTGAGAGTATTTGTGCAATATAGGGTTGGATATTTTGGGGCTGCATTGAGTGATCTTAACGAATTTCAATCTGATTGGTTGAAGATTAATGAGAGGATTGTTAAAGAAATTAGCTCTGATCCAGACTGGATTGGAGCTATGACGATGGAGTGTTCAAAAAAAGTTAAGAACTATTTGGAGCTTAGGAAAGTTGCGTTGCCTTCATTGGAGTATCAGGCGCAGCTGCTCGAAGCATACAAACAAAATCCTGCATTGGTAGATTATGCTTGTAATGATGCTGAGATAAGGATTTTAATTGCGGCATGATATTGATTGGTATTTTTTGCCAATTCCATGAAGATTAAGAAAAGAAAAGTGGGTGGGTTGATGTTCTCTCTAATTAGGTCGGTATCGTTGCGAAACTTCAAAGGTTTTGCTGAAGAGATAAAAATTGATCTGAAGCCAATTACATTATTGTTTGGTGCTAATAGTGCAGGCAAAAGCAGCATATTACACGCCTTGCAATATGTGCGTGAAATTTTGGAACGCAATAATGCAAATGCTGATCGAACATTGCAGGGAGGCGATGCAGTTGATCTCGGTGGTTTTCTAAACCTAGTTCATGATCGTGATCGTAGTAAAAATATCGAGATTGAAATTGCTATGGTATTGGGCGAAGAGCCTATCCCAGAGTTAGTGCCAGAAGCTTTTGAAGATGGACAAACCAATGAAAGCGATGTGTGGGCTTTTTACGATCAGCTCCAGCAGGTTCGAAATCGAGTCATGGATGTTGCGGTCCGTTTTGTGATCGGGTGGAGCGAACTTCGCGAAACAGCTTTTGTGAGTGAGTACACAATCAGTGCAAATGGCCAGTGGTGCATGAGAATTATTGCCACTAATGATGGTCGTGATGCGCAAATGAATATTAATTCGCAGAATCCAATTTTTATGGTGGAAACCGAGCCAGTTAATATGGACATGCTGGCAGACCTGCTTGGATTCGAACTGCCCACAGAGGATGCTACCACCACCGCTGAGGACGGCACTAAGTTGGCAAGC
Organism: uncultured Chitinibacter sp.; assembly: GCF_945957625.1. NCBI lineage: Bacteria > Pseudomonadati > Pseudomonadota > Betaproteobacteria > Neisseriales > Chitinibacteraceae > Chitinibacter > uncultured Chitinibacter sp. Next base: position 210,049 of record NZ_CAMFLP010000003.1, on the reverse strand, counting down.
ATCTGGCATGACCTCACCTCAGTTATGGAGGACTACGGTATCCAGCGGCCTGGTGCAGGTTTGAGGTCTTGGCTTAAAGATTCAGAATTCCGAGGTGCACTGCCAAAGTTGGGTCAAATGCTGTACATCCCGACTCCGGATGTTAAAGGGGCAAGTGGTATTTATATTGCCCGCGAATTTACTGCCTTCTTGTCATGGTTGACGATTGGTCCAGCCATGCTGCTGCGTGAACAATTGCAGCAGATGCGATATATCGGCCCATTACGGCGCATTCCTCCGCGCGGATTTGATGTATCACTAACCAAAAATGACAATGCTTGGTCAGATGGTATGGCTGCTTGGGAAAGCTTGCTGGCTGGATCGTCGACGTTTGTTGAAGAATGCAGTGACTGGATGAGAAGCCAACAAAAGCTTGCAACAGGCTATGGGCTTGAGCGTGTTGAAATACAGGAGATGCAACTCGTTAATGGCTTGCCACATGCGGTTGGCCCAATTCGGAAGCGACTATATTTGGTCGATAATCACGAGCTCAAGCACCAACCGCAAGATGTCGGGGTTGGTATTTCACAAATTTTACCCGTGGTGGTCGCAGCCAATGATATGCATGCCAGTATTGTTTGTATCGAGCAGCCAGAATTGCACGTTCATCCTTCTGTACAAGTTGGCATCGGTGATTTACTGATTGATGGTGCCATGAAAAATGGTCTGAATTTCTTGATTGAAACCCATAGCGAGCACTTAATTTTGCGCATCTTGCGTCGCATTCGTGAGTTTGCTGAGAGTCAGCAAGATTCAAATCTGCCAGAGATACGTCCGCAAGATGTTGGAATCATTTATTTGGGTAAGAACGATGGGGTCGTTAGGGTTCACAACCTCATCATTAATGAATCAGGTGATTTTGACACGCCCTGGCCGAAAGGCTTTTTTGAAGAGCGTGGTGAGGAGCTATTCTGATGATCAAGGAGTTTGCTGTTGAGCCTGCTGCAATCGTAGATAGTTACCGGGATTTTTGCTACGTGACTGAAAAGTTTGGAATTAGTGAAGGTAGGGTGATATCGCAGTATCCAAGCAAATGGAAAAAAATGGTTTATGAAGCTGCACAGGCGCGGCACGCAGGGACAGTAGAGTACGCCAGATTTGTCGAGCGATTAAAAAATATGCCTACAGATTTGCTGATGCCATTTTCCCGCCCTGGTGGAAATGGTAACACCCCATGGGTGACTCAGGCCTTGGCCGAGCATGCACGACTTCCGTTTGATTACTTACTCACACAGGAAGTTGAAGATCTTCCTTTGGTGGTCAAAGTGTCGGATATAGATGGTGAACATGCATGCTTCACTCCCTCACGACAGCTACGTATTAGACGAGAAGCAAATGAAATGGCAGATGCTTGTAATTTGCTACTCCGCTCTGCTACACGCATAAAACTTATTGACCCATATTTTGATTTTTTGCATGAGCGATTCCGAGCCCCATTCTTTGAATTCATCGAACGACTAAGGCCAAATACAGTAGTCGAGATTTTTAGAAATGATAGTGTTGCTACTGATGAACTTCGTAGACGGGGGAGCCGATACTTGCCAGAAAGATTGCCCCGAAGCATTAGGGTTTGCATGCATGTTTGGACGCAAGACGTTATGCACAATCGCTACCTCATGAGCAATCATGGAGGGGCTATTTTTGGCGTAGGGCTTGATGCAGCCGAAGATGAGGCTGCCAGAGAAGACGAAGTCACAATAATGCAGAAGGATATTTGGCTAGCTACATGGGATAAATACAGTAATACCCAAGCAATTGCCGAGTGGATACGCACATAACATCTCCACCCTAATTGTTTGAGATATGGGCTTAAGAGAGGGTCTAAGTAATGGTGACGAAGAAGGCTCAGTTTCAGGTTGGTTCTCGGTTGGCACATTTGCTAAGCCAAGAGTATGCATCCTCAGAAAAAGCGCTAAAAGAACTGGTCGATAATGGCTGGGATGCCGATGCAGGAGTAATTCGCATTTCTTTGCCTGAACCGATGACTGATGATCCGATTGAGATTATTGATGACGGTACTGGCATGACCGAGGAAGAAGTTCGTCGGCATTATCTTGCGATTGCCGCTGATCGTCGCCTTGTTCGAGGTGAACGAACAACTGGCAAAAATCGACGAGTGAAAGGACGCAAGGGAATTGGTAAATTTGCTGGTTTAATGGCTGCTGCAGAGATGCGCCTTGAGACCAGTGCGCGTGGAGTGACTAGCAGTTTTGACCTGCGTTTGGCTGACTTGGCTTCAGTTGAAGATATCGAGAATTTGCCAATAAATATCACGACTCAAGCTTGTTCACCCGAGTTGCATGGTACACGCATTGTGTTGACAAGGTTGCATGCTGGGTTTGCTTTTCCTGACCCCAAGAAGTTTCGCCAAGTATTACTCCACGAATATGGTCGAGAATCCAGTATTACTATCTATGTTGATAATAAAGCCCTTGGTGTGGATGATGTAGATGGTAGTTATCAGGAAAGCGTGACTACAGTTCGAGGAGTCGGTGACGTCAAACTTCGTTTTTCAATTGCGGAAAACAAATCAGTGTCAAGGCAACCTGGCATTGTGATTCGTGTCGATGGAAAAGTGATTGGTAAACCATCATTTCTTGGTTTAGATGAACGGGATGATTTCCCTCAGAAACTACTGAAAAAACTATATGGTGAGATTGACGCAGACGGTTTACGTGAACATGTGACTGCTGGTTGGGACGGCATCATTGAAAATAGTGAGTTGCTGGCACAGGTCATCGAAACGGCTCAGCCGGTATTGATTCAGGCTTTTGAAGTGCGTTATCGCCGCGATATTCAACTGGCTCAAGCTCGTTTGCAAAAGACTGTAAAAGAACGCTTGTCAGCTTTGCCGCAGTTTCGCCGCGAATTTGCAGAGCGTGCAATTACCAAAGTGCTAGACCGATTTTATGGAGAGTCGCCCGATAAGGTCGAGCCTTACATCTTTGTGCTATTAGAAGCGATAGAGAACGCTGATTATGGTGTCGTACTAAAGCATCTTGCAGGGACTGATCGTAGTGATGTTGTCGCTGTGGCTGAAGCGCTTGCTGATTTTGGCCTTGCCGACATGGCGCATCTTGTCGAGCAAGCGAAAGCACGAATTGCTTTTCTCGATAATTTAGAAGCCCTGGCGTTAGATCACAAGACATTGGAAGTTCAAATGCATAAAGCAATCGAAAAAAACTTATGGATTTTTGGCTCTCAGTATAGTCTGTTCAGTTCAAACACTACCTTGAAACGCCAGTCTGCTGACTTTCTTGACAAGAAATTTCAAGGGAAGCATGCCGCAAATCGGCCAGACCTTCTGTTAAACGAGAATCTCGATGGCGCGTCTCTGTTAATTGAATTTAAGCGCCCTAGTCACCCTCTGAATCATGATGATTATCAGCAGGCGACTGGCTACAGACATGATCTGTTAAAGGTTGTTAGTAAAGCTATCGAGGTTTTGGTCATTGGTGGCCACCGTTCAGCCGATTTCCCACAATATAATTTGGAGCCGAATGTTAGAGTGCTGACATACCTTGATGTTATTGCCAGTGCCCGACGTCAAATTGATTGGCAACTTAAATCTTAAATTCCTGGTTTACGTTAAGAAAAAACCGAGACCTCATATTGGCTGTTGTTAGCGACCCATAGTGTTTCGCTGTTTCAGTGCAGGTCATAAATTTTACGTAATATATGGAATGATAATCGATACCATTATTATCTTTTGGATTATGCAGCCCTGCTCGGAAACTGCAGAATATCACCGCCAGCCTTTAATTTGTCCAGATAGTCAGCCCACCACTGCATCATTTCTGTACGCTCGGGCAAGTGTTGAGCATGATTATACGTCGCAGCTACTGTGTCTTTTTCTCCATGTGCCAATTGGCGTTCAATCGCATCACGATGCCAAAGGTGCGATTCGTTTAGTTGGGTTGAGGCTATTTTTCGGAAGCTATGACCGGTAAATTCTTCCTGGCTGTAACCCAACCTGCGTAAAGCGACGTTGATCGCTGCCTCGCTCATTGGCCGACCGTTAGTGCGCCCGCCTTCAAAAACATACTGTTTGTGCCCACTGAGTGGGTGAATCGTTCTCAGTATCTCAAGGGCTTGTCTCGACAATGGGACAATGTGCGGTGCTCTACTTTTCATTTTCGCTGCGGGGATGCGCCATTGCTTGCGCTCGAAATCAATCTCAGACCATTCAGCCTTCCTTAATTCCCCAATGCGTGTAAAGACAAGGGGTGCTAATTGAGTGGCACACTTCACTGTTAGGCTTGCTTCCAAGCTATCAATCGCACGCATTAATGCACCAATCTTTACTGGATCAGTGATTGTCGGGAAGGGGGTTGAAGTGGGGGCTTGCAATACATCCGCTTTGGCGAGTATGTCTGCAGGATTGTGCTTTGCACGTCCTGTCGCTATTGCGTACGCAAAGACTTTTCCACATGACCAACGTACCCGATGTGCCGTTTCAATAGCTCCGCGCTCTTCAATGCGCCGTAAGCACGTTAGTAGCTCTGGTGCTTCGATAGTAGAAATATCGCGTTTTCCCAGCCACGGAAAAATATCACTCTCAAGGCGATTCATGGTTCGATCCCTGTGGCTTTTGGACTTGTTTGCCATCGCCCGATCAAACCATTCACGAGCAATTACTTCGAAGCTGGAGGAGTTTACAAAATGAGTCGCTGCTTTTTTGCGATTGCGCTCTTCTATCGGGTCGAGGCTTCTGGCGAGCAACGACTTAGCCTCTTCACGTAAGCCACGAGCGATTGCCAGCGTGACTGCGGGAAACTCACCGAACGACATCAGGGTTTCGACCCCATTGGGTTTGGTGTACTTAAAGCGCCAAATCTTGGAACCGTTACTTTTGACTAAGAGGAATAATCCGCCGCCATCATACAGGCGGTAGTCTTTCTCTCTGGCCTTAGCACTAGAGCACTCTGTTGGACTTAGGGGTTTCGTTTGGCGCGCCATAAGGGTACGGCCTCGCAATTGAGTAGGGTACCTACCAAATGTACCCCTAAACGTATCCCTAAAACAATGGTATCTGGTCAGACGGTATGGGATGTTCTGGGAAATAAAAAACCCGCAAAAGCTAGGCTTTATGCGGGTTTTAGGACTTCCACGTACTTCGTGGAACGAGCAATTGGTGGAGGTGGGGGGAGTTGAACCCGCGTCCTATCTTCGTATGTGTATGATTCATAATAAAATTATTTATCAGGTTGCGATTGAGTGCCGATTAGGCCACGTTTTGATTGCCAGCCGTGTTGAATAACGCGACCGCTTTGCCGCCGGCATCGGGATTCGCATCTGGAATCCATTTTCCATAAACGCGAGCAATCATCGTCCAGTCGGAGTGGCCCATTTGCTGCGCCACCCACATTGGATGTTCGCCCGCTGATAGCATCATCGAAGCATACGTGTGCCTCGTTTGATATGGCCGGCGGTAACGCACCTTCGCGCGCCGTAGCGCTGGCGTCCACAGTGATTTCCTAATAGCTGCATCGCCTTCCCATGGCTGGTTTTTCCGTGGATCGAGGAAAACTCGGCCGGATGGATGCAGGTAGCTGTATTGCTTCTGATCATTCAGCGCAGCCAGGGCAGGGGCCAGCAGTTTCAGATCGCGTGTGCCGGCCTTGGTCTTGGTGACCTCGGGCTCTTCACTGCCTTGAGTGATTGCCCGGCTAATGCGCGCCATGCCTCGGCGCCAGTCGATATCGCCCCATTCCAAGGCCACCAGCTCGGATGTGCGCAGGCCGGTCCAGAAAGCGAATTGGATTTGGTTGCGCGCAGTGCCTTGGAGCGCGGCCAAAATATCTGCCTGCTCGGTCGTTGTGAACGGGTCAACGTCATCATTGGATTTGGGCGCTTCTTTGCGCCGGTAATTCCAGCCATACAGCGGGTTTGAATCAATCAGCTCGTCATACACCGCGTCTTGAAGCGCTGCGCGCAGAGGGCTCAGCACGTTGGCAATCCGCTTATTGCTGACGTTCGACATGCCGTCACACCAGTCGCGAAGCATTGAGCGCGACAAATCCTGCAGCTTCAATGTGCCGAACTGTGGGGTGATCGTATTGAGGATGATCTTGCGATACCCGATATAGGTCGAGTTCTTGATCAGGGGTTTTTGCCGTTCAAGCCAGCGTTGCAGATAGGCTTGAAGGTGTTCTGTGCTGCCTGGTCGTGCCGCAAATCGTGCGGCCATTTTTGAATTCGGGAACGTGACTGAGTAATCGAATGTCCCGTTTTTGATCGCGTATAGAATCGCGTCGCGATGCCGCCGCGCCGCTTCTAGATTAGCGGGGGTGGGCTTGAGCGGGATACGCTCCCGGCATTCGACGCCGTTAAAGCTGAAACTGATTTGGATACTGCTTTCGCTGGCCGGCTTAACGCCGCTTCCGCTTCGACCCATCTTTCGTATGCCTCCAGATCGACAAGTGTTTTAATCCCGCTGGGCTGCAAAACTTCCCGCCCGCGGAGCCAATAACCAGATGATACTCGCGCCCAAACCGCCTTTTCTGTATCGCCGGTGAGCTCGCAGTATTTTCCGATCAGTACGTATCGTGTTCCATGTTGCATTGAATGTCCTCTCGGTTTGATTGGGCGCTAAAAAGCCCGCGGAAGGCGGGCTAGTTTAGGTATTTGCAATTACGGGAGTCTCACAATTTATTAGCGCCCATTCGATCCAATAATCAAGCCAAATTAGCCTGCACAGTGAACCTGCATGTTTGTTTTCTTCATCAAATATTGGCTTTAATTCTGGATGTTTAGTTTTGAAGTCGATTAGCCGTTGACTAACGATTTTTTGCAAATCCTTTGTAACCAACCGAATGCCTGGATGCCCGCCAATGAGGTGGTTATCGCTATAAAAAACATCATACAGCTCGACATCCTTCAAAAAATCACTCCAAGCGCAATAGCTTGGCCAACGTTCGTTGGTGCTGTCTGTGGGTTCACCAAATGCAGGTGAGCCTTTAAGGCTTATGCCTTTTGCGCCAAAGCTAATGCATGGGCAGTCAAGCCCATCGCCCTCACTCTTAATTACTTCGAGCTCGCCAATTGTGAAGGTGTATCCCATTTTCTCAGTCCGTAAAAAAGCCCCGGCTTGCGGGGCATGGGTTATTGGGTTGGGTATTGCTTAATCTGTAAACCCGCTGGGTCGATATGCCGGCACTGGCCGCCGCTCTAGCTCGGTCACTCTTTGCTTGAGCAGCCGGATTTCGAGCAGGGCGACTACTGCGAGCAGTGCCGCAGCTAGCCCCAGTAGCAGGAGTAGGGCGGTCATCCCTTGCCCTCCACCGATTCGACTGCTTCTCGGGCTTCTTTGCATGGGTTGAACTCCACGCCATAGCAAAGAAATTCACGCTGGTTATCGTCGTGCATAAGGTACGGCTTTTCGGCCGCAATCCGTTTCAGCGTTGACAGCAGCTGGTCGCGCTGTTGCTTTACAGTATCCAGTGCAAAAACAAATTGCTCTAAATCCTCGGTTTTTATGCCTTCCACAGCATTGACCGCAGCCACAATACGGCGGGCGTTGCGACCAACAACTGACTCAGCAATTAGATGGCCTCCGTAATATTCAACCGCTTCGCTTCCTGACATTTCGTGAACTGGTGTATCAGAAACCACGCAGTTGTTTGTGCCTAGTCGCCACGGCGTTGGTGTGTGCTGTTCGCTCATGCTGCCTCCCACTGGTTTGCTTCCAGCTTTGGCTCAGTCCAGCCCTTGATCTTGCCATCTTCGCCCACACTCAGAATGATGTAGTCGCCGTAGCCATTGTCACCAATGCAAAGTAAATCGTTAGGCACATAATCGCCTTTCCACTGCAGAAACTTCTTGCGATCATCCTTTGCCAAGAAATACTGTCCAGCATCGCAGACTTTGTAGTGGATTTCTGCTGTAGTGCCACTTGGCCAATCAATGATCTGGCCATCGTCGAGCCTGATTGTGGGATTCCACGAGTCGCCATTACGGCAAGGAATCAATGCGCCATCTTCATCTTCGACACCATTGACTTCGGCATCTTCCCAGTAGCGCACTTCCGCTTCTACGATCAGGTATTTCACTTCAACTTCGGTTCTGGTCAAAACGGTAATTTCGCTCATTTCTCAATCCTCAAATCTGCGCCTGCGCGCCAATGACTTTCAGCGTGGCAGGCATGAAGAAACCGCGGGCGGTCATGTGGGCGGGGCGGTCATTGACGACTCGCCACGCATCGCCGCAGGCTGGGCATTGAAACTGCCCGCGCGGCAGCTCGCCGGTGAGCGTTTGTGTAAAGCTTTCGTGCGGGCCGGTGTGGCCGCACTTGCAGGTGATGCCGATCATGTTGCGCCGCCTTTGCTCACTTCGACCCATCTTTGCCCAAGCGTGATTTTGATATTGCTTGGCTTTGGTTTTCCGTGGCCACAATGAGGGCACCAGTACGTGCCCATACCTGGGCAGTCAGGATCTTCCTCAAAGTTATCCGGCCATTCAGATTTAGGCAGCGTTTCGGAATGGCCGATTGTTCTCCCCTTGATCATGTAGAAGCACTTGTGTGGTGCTGGCCCATAACTGGGGAAGCAGGGGTCGCCATTTGGATCGATGCAATGTTTGCAGGTCATGACTTCCCCTTGCCGGCAATCGCAGCGTTTACTTGTTGGGTGATTTGGTCGAACTTATCTGAAAGGGATTTTTTATAGTCCGGCACGACGTAATGAGTGCGGGTTGTTGTCGTCACCTTAATTCGGTTGTTGCAGTAATCAGCTGCAACTTCCAGTACGTCACTGGCGTTTACGGCCACCCCATCATTCAGTGTTATCAGCATTGCTCGCCTCCCTTGCCGGCTTGCTTGGCCGCCAGCTGGTGTTCGCATTTTTTGGTCAAGTATTCCCACTGCGTGCCAACAAGTGACTCAGGGCTACGCCACTCATAAAGGTAGCGCGATCCGCTTTTGCACCACATCCCTCTAGACGTGACCACCACACGGATTTGATAACCATGCTTCTTTGTGGTGCGAACATCGCCAATTGCAGGCTTTTTCTTTTGCTCGCTCATGATGGTTATTCGCATCACTCGCCCCCTTTGCGCAGGGCTGCGCATTCGTCGCACTGGTCTGGCGTAGCTCCACGGTTATTGCCGCAGTATGAGCTGCCGTAGCGAAGCGGTATCGCTTTGCCGCAGTATTTCGGCTCGCTGGCCGGCTGCGGGGCGGAAGCAGTTGCTAGCTTTTTGCGTCGATTAACAATGAAGTCATGCCCGGCAGTCCATGCGGTGCGCTCCCAAGAATGAGGCGCGGCTTTTCGAGTGAGTGCGCCGGTCGCGCATTCTAGTAAGTGCCATAGCTCCAGTTCTTCCAGTTGCGTTACAGATGCCGGCCCGTGCGCTTGATAAAACCCTCGATTAAAGGCGAGTTGAATATGCCGGAGAAACCAATCGGCCAGCTCATTGGAAGCCGTGGGGTGATAATTCATCCGTTCAAGTGACCGCACAATCTCATCACGGCTGTACCACGTCGGCGCTTTTGCTTGTTTCACCGGCTCCTGCGCCGGTGGCTGCGGGGCGGTGGCGAGTATGGCGCGAACACTTTCAATTTCACGATATGCTTGAGCCGGCATAGAGTCAGCGAAACTACCTAGTGTTTTATCAAGGCGATTAGCCATTTCGATGTACAGCCCATCCGGCACTTGCGCTGGTGGCTGCGGGGCGGCGACTTGATGTCTTTTCTGAGCTGCGTCATTGAACCAGCCAAAATACTTGGCCGATTCATCCCTTAGTTGCTTATTTTCTTTTTCAAGGCGAATCACCTCGCTAGCTAGATCAACAGGTGGCTGCGGGGCTGCTGGCGCAACAGCCAAAATTTTTGCCCACCATTCAAGCTCTGTTGCTTCCGGTGATGCTAGCGCACTGCGCATGTAGGAATCCGGCTCAACAGGCACAAGCTGCCACCCATCCGGCACTTGCGCAGGCTTGCCAGATTCCAGCCCCTGCACAATCGCCCGCTGCGCGTTCAGCTCGCCAACCAAGCGGCGAAGCTCGGCGGCAATTTCATAGCGGTCAAGACTCTCGGCGCGATTTTGTTCAAGGTCTTCTGCTAGTTGAATAGCTTTGCTGTTTTCGCTCATTTCACCACCTCATAAATCACTGCGTTGCGCACGGTTCTGCGGCCTGAATCCCTGATCCAGCCTTCCTTCACCGCCTTATCGATCATCGTCCGGGCTTTGTTGTAGCTATCGGTGATGGCCATCACGTTGGAGAGTTGCACCGTTGTGCGCTCGGCCAGCAGTGCTTGCAGCGGCTCTAGCCCTGATTTGCGCTCGGGTTTTTGCCAGCCAGGCAATTTGCGGAAGGTGGCCAGCTGGTTGATTTTGCTAGTGCGCTTAACTCGGCCTTCTGCCAGCCATGCGCGGGCAGCTTTCAGGCCCGTGTCGTATGACCACTCGGCGATGTCGCACAGGTCGTTGATATTGAATTCGTGCTGGACTCGCTCAAAAACTTCCTCACGGCTAATCCGCTTCTCGGGCTGAATCGGGCTTCCCAGCTTGTTGAATACTCGGCCGCGCGGCGTCTTCACCTGCCGGCCCGTTAATACGTGCATATCGATCATGGTTGCTGATCCCTGCGTGTTGTCTTTTGCCCATGAGAAACGACAGCCTGCGCTGGCGTCGGTGCATGGTGGATAGGTTTCTGGTCAGGCAGCCTTTCATGCCGCGGCTATCTCCCGTTTAGCTGGCTTGGGCTTGCGAGCTTCCCAAGCGCCGATTTGCTCGAACGCTTTCAGATCGGCGGGGATGCCGGGGGCAAGGTGCGCGATTGGCACATGCACCCCATGCGTATTGCTGAGCCGCACCCATGCCTGATCGCCGCGGCGCTGGCTGTAAACACCGTGCTGGCCAGCGTGGTGGCCAGTGGTGATCAATACCGCCGTTGGTTGGTGGAAGGTGTTCATTGTGTTTCCTTTGGCCGTAAAAAATGCCCTCATCTGAGGGCATTCAGGGGCTAGCAGGTTGAGGCTGAATTGGTCGCGGATTTAATGGCTAGTTCACAATTCGGCCGCAAGATTGATAGATGAATTCCTTGGTCATCTCAATTGCTGCAGGATGGTTGCCGATGGAGATGCTTAGGGCGATTTGCTCTAATTCGACGGGGATAGGAGAGCTTTCGCCATAAAGAACAAATGGCGTTTTGCGGTGCGGGTCTTTCACTCGGCGCATTACTTCTCTTTTCAGTGCTTCGTCGCTGATTTCCTCAAGAACTTCATCTTCATCGACGTCTACATTGATATACATCGTCAAACCTCAGGCACTAAAAAGCCCAAGGTATTAGCTTGGGCTTTGCGGTTTATTGGGGAATGTCTTGCTCGGCCATTTCGTTCAAGAAATCACTGTGCTCGGCTAGGTCTTTCCCGATTGTGCTGGGCGCGATCTCTCCGGTTTCCTGATCAATCACCGGTGCATCGTCTTCCACTACCGAGTATTCACCGGTGAGCACAGCCGCGTTGTCCTGCCTGCCGCGCTCGCCTTGCTCGTCGAGGCCTACTGCGGTTTGCATTTCGATGCTGACTGGCAGGTATTTGAACAGCCGGCGGATGACTGTCTTTTTGGCCATTTCGTCGAAGTGGCTAACCCATGGGCCGTTGCCGCTGGCCTTGCTGGTTTTGCGTACTTGTTCAACGTCATAGTTGCTCATGACTTCAAACTGCACACCGCCATCTTTCAGCTTGGCAACAGCGTATACGTGGGTCATTTTGCCGCGCTCGCCACTGGCGGGGATGTGGTGGATATCCGGCGCCAAGCCCAGCTGATAGCGGAATTCATCGTTTTGGTGAACCGTATGCGCGCTGATGCTGATGATCTGACCAGAGCGGCGGGCCAGATCAATCATGCCGCGGTAACCGATGATCAACTGCACGTTGGCAAGGCCATCTTTTGCTTTGCCGTTACCAAAGGGCAGCAGATATACATGGCCCAGCGCATTGCCAGGTTCAAGCCCGAGCTGGGCGCACTGCATGATTGAGCCAAGGAAAGATTCCTGATTGCAGGCGGCAAGGGCTGGCACTTTGCGAATCTCGGTCAGAGCAATCCGCGCCAAACGGTCTGCATTCAGGTGCTTGGGCAGGGCCAGTGCCATTTGCTGCTTGATTTTCGGGTCTGTCAGCAGGCCAGCCAGTGTTTTGGGTTTGCCTTCCGACTTTTGCACGGCTTGGGTACGACTTGCAGCGGCGTTGGCTAGGGCTTGATTTGGGTTGTTGCTCATTTCAGTTATTCCTTGATGACGAAACGGCGCGAGCCTGGTGTTTCGGTGGTGTGTTTATCAACGATTTCGCCTGTGATCTGGTAAACGTCATCCAGTCCGGCGTCTTTAAGCTCTTGCCGAATTTCGGCGATTGCTTCTTTCCAGTTGGTTTTGCTGCTGGCCTTGCTGTTTTTCCAAGTAATCAGCGTGGCGCCATCGGTATCAATGAGGCCTGATTTATCCGCGATAGCGGTTTGCAGTAGGGCTTTGAGACGGTCTTCTTCCTCGTTCAGCTGCTTCTGTTTTTCGCGGAGCAGCTTGAGCTCTGACAGGGCCACCATTTCGGCCATGCCGGCCAGCGCCATGTCTTCAGACTGGTTGCTTGGGAATAGGGCGATCGCTTCTTCTGGCGTGATTGCGGCTGGCGGCACATCCCGCAGCACGTTTTCGTTCCAAAAGATCAGGCCTGCTTCGATTAGGGTTTGAATCAGGGCTTCATCGCGAATGATGCGAATGCAGATGTAGCGCTGGCCACCGATCAAAACGGCCAAGTCCCACCATTCCGCGCCGGTAACCGCCATGTACCACTGGCATTGCGCCACATAGGCCAGCGGGGCCTTACCGTCTTCCCACTGGCTGGCCACGTAGGCCGAGGCTGTTTTACATTCCAGGCCGCCTTTGATACCAACTAGCTTGCCTTCCTTGTCCAGCCGCGCCCGGCTGCCATCGGCCACCACAGCACGATCGATATTGGCCAGCATCCAAGGGTATTGCGGGTGCTGCATCTGGCAGTTAACGCGCTGTACTTTCTCACCGGTGCGGCGCTGATACTCAGCGGCCACCGTGGCTTCCAGCTCAATGCCCCAGTAAGCGGCCTCGCTCATTTCATCGCTGCGTTGCGTTCGGCCGGTCTTTTCTAGCCAGACATCAGCGGGGGATTTCCATTTATTCACGCCAAGGATGGCGCCGATATCTGATCCGCCAATGCCTTTCAGGCGCTGGGCCAGAAACTCTTCGCGAGTCGGTGCGTTCATGATTTAGCTCCAAATGAGGCCAGCCATGCCACCAAGGCAATCGCGGCCAGACAGTAGAAAAGCGGCACAACGACCGCAAAAAAGCCCGAGGGGTTTTGCTCGGGCCGTGGGTCTTTCCAGTAGCGCATCGGGTTCATTGCAGGCGCTCCAAGATGGGTAAACCGTTTTGGAAGGTGCGGGTGTACCGATAGCCATGGCTGATGCAGTAGGCTTCGTACTCTTCCAGCGTTTCTTCGCTATCAACCAGCCATGCTTGCAGCAAATGGCTCAATGTATCGATCACTTCGTCATCTCCTGTTCGGCCCATTCGCGGGCGGTGATTTCTACTGCTAAGCGCAAGGATTCAGCGGCATGCAGATACATGCCACGGCCTAGCAAGGTGAGGGCGCTGGTGGCCAGCTGCTCGGTCTTGTGGTTCCACGACATGGCCATTTCTTCGCGGTCGCTGCGCTGCATGAACTCTTCAATGAGCGCCAGCTTGCGGTCATCTGCCGCATCAGCTTCGCCGAGGTATTCGCAGTGCTGTGCCGTTGCTGTTCCGATTGCACATAGCATGATTGATCTCCAAAAAAATCCCCGCGCCGGCGGGAACCAGGGCGGGGAACAGGGATAAATGGAGTCGCCGGAAAATCCAGCGCAGAGCCTGCGGGGTGACCGGTACACCTTCCCGGCCTTCGGATGGGTCGCTGCGGTGTTTTGCAGCTATCCGATGTTGATCTACACAACCAGACAATCTGAGGTTGCAGGCTCTGCGATGGGTTCTCATCGGCAGGAAATGGGCGCTGGCCTTAACGCCGGCCAGCAGGCGGTTTGCTGATTTCTTCCCCGGTTCGGATCAGCGGCCTACCGGTGTTGTCGATGTAGCAGGATGCAGGAGCATCGGGAAACGTTCTTCTGCAAAAACGCTTCACGATGCCAGCTTTGGGAGCTGGCCGCCTGAATCGTGTCTCAGGCTAGACGCTGGAGTCGTTACGCTCTCCAGCCAAGTCGAATCGGTATTCTCATCCCCCCGATCAGGGTTGCCACCGCAGCGTTTCAGCCTTGTTGGGGCTGGCGCTTCATCATTACCGTCATCTGCGTTTAATCCGCTGGAATCGTCCGCGTTCCGCTCGCCTTGAGCTTTCCGCTGCCGCGCATCGGGCTAGACCGGTGGTTTTGTGTCGCTGAGTTGTTAAAGAGCAGTGCACGGTGTGTTGTGCTGATGGGGTGACTATAAGACTGCTTAATATATGTGTCAAGCATGATTAATAAGAATACTTAATATTTTTGTTGGGCGAAAAAAAACCGCCCGAAGGCGGTTGTGTTGATGGTGGGGTATGTGCCGCGTTTACTGTGCGTTCAGTCTGTTTTCGCACTCCGCATACGCACGACGACCTTCTTCAGTTGTGTCGTAACCTTGCCCGCCGGCCTCATCAAAACAGAACATGACCTGAGAAAAGCTAATAGCTTGTTGAATGGATGAGAAGTAAGCCCGGCTACTTCTTGCACTACAGGCTGCCTTTAAAACTCTTTCCATTGCCGACTCAGGGTAGAGTTGTTGCTCTACCCCTTGATAGTTTTGAAATGTTGAAAGAACTAATCCATTCTTGGCACTCACAATGGCGCTGTGTAATACAACACTATCGGAGCCACACACATAGGATTCTTTAGATATTGTATATTTCGCAGTCGGGTGATCGGTCGCGCCAAGATCTTTTTTTATGGCTAAGACCCAGACAAATAGCTTATTTTTATTTAGGCTAATTTCTTTGGTGCTAAAAATGTAATCTGTTGTTTTTTCTCTAAAAATCCATCCTTCCTGTGCCCCTGCAAAAGCAGACATAAGAACAAATACCACAAAAAAAATGAATCTCATTCTAAACTTGCCCCTGCTTCTTCAATAAATTGCTTGCACCCATCAATAAATGATTCTGAGTTACCCGTGCAATCGTTCTCATCATCAATCCCTTGTTGTTCAGCCCAATCGTAGCCAGCCTGATGCCCTGAGCAATCATCTGTACATCGATAGGTTCCAAATTGTTGGGCTTGATTGGCACTTACTCCTGTCATTGGTGCTGGCGGAAGCGTTTGTACGCCCGCATCTCTATATTCATCGCGGTTTGAGTCACCGCAGCCGACAAGCACCAAGAGGAAAATCAACAAAGCCCGCCGTAGCGGGCCACAACAAGCATCCATCAAGAGCAGTAGCCGCCTTTGTGATGCGACCCAGTCCCACCGTGGGGGTGTGTGCCTTTCGGGCAGGCCATGGCAGAAGACATAGCCGACAGGCCAAAGATAATGGCAACAAGTGCGAGAACCGGTTTTTTCATAAACCACCTCTCTATAGTCGAGCGGTAATTTTAATGAAAGAAGATCGCTGGGTATATGAAAACATGCATCTGTACTGTGAACATTTAATGCAAACCATTGCGGAGCGAAATTTAGCTGATCTTGGGTGAATGGCTGGCATACAATAAGCGCGCCTTCTACGGGAAAACCCTAGTGACCGACAACATTAGCCGCATTCGGATCGACGACATTACCTTTAGCGCCGGCGCCCGGCTGCAGATTCAGTTGGCCGATGGCCGGCCTATGCGAATGCGTTGGGGCGCAGTGAACGCAGGATCGCGTTGGCCAGTAGGCCCATGGGTGATGGGCGAAGATGTGCGGGCAGGGCGTTATGGAGAAGTGACGCCAGTACGGATTTGCTGCCAAGCGATCTACAACAAGGAAGGTACTTGGTGGATCATGCCCGCAGGCATGGGCCTGCAGGGCGTCATCATCAGGAACGGCTACGACAAGCGTGTGTACCTGGTGATGTATTCGGGCGAAGAAGGGTTAGTGGTGCGCTTTGTGTAGGCAAAGAAAAACCCGCTGAGGCGGGTTTTTACTTTAATGATTAAGCTTTATTGATTGCAGAAACAATGTTCCACCAGCTGCAGTTTCCTGTAATACGTGGCCCGCAATACAAAGGCTCATCGCAGCCATACGACTTAAAGCATCTCTTAGCTTTTAGCGCGCCCTCGATAATGTATGATTTGACATCTTTGTAAACTGAATCAATATCTTGAGAGCCATTGATAACATGTAACAAGTCATCATCTTGAGCTAGTGACAAGAAGATTTCTCGAATTTGGATTAGGTCTTCCAGCTTCTCAAAATGGTTCTCTTTGCCATCTCGCAGGCGAATGCGTGAGATCGCCAAATATGGGTCAGTGTCCACCAATATTGCCGCATCAGGTATAACGGTATCTTTCCGTATTATCGCTTCGATGCTGCGATAATCAGAGGATCGAAGGCCTTGATAAGCTATTGTTGAATAGAAATAGCGATCAAGGAAAACGATCTTGCCGTCTTCAAGCGCAGGGATGATCTTGTTTGTGAGATGGTCTTGCCGATCGAGGATAAATGTTTCCAGCTCTTCGTCTGCGGTCATTCGCCCTGATAGCGCAGAAGCTCTTAGTTTTTGCCCCCACTGACCATCTGTTGGTTCTTTAGAAATGAGTACATCTTCACCGACAGCGCGTAAAGCATCGGCGATTTTGTTGATCTGCGTGGTTTTTCCAGCGCCATCAATACCGTCAAAGACGATTAAAATTCCAGGATATGCGTTCATGCGCGTAGATTAGCACACCAACCAAAGGTCGTCACATCCCACCCCCACGCCAAACCACGCGCCCGACGATCTGTAGATCATGCCCAGGTGGCACGCTGATGTCCGGGTATGCGGCTTTGTTTGGATTGTCGCCACGAAGCATCACCACGCCAAACTCCTTGGCGTAGCGCTTGATGATCAGCTCATCGTCCATCATTACTGCGTAAATCTCGCCCATGCGCGGCTGGGCCGGACTGGTATCCAGCAGCACCACATCGCCGTCTTCGATCTTGGGGCTCATGCTTTCGCCGTGTGCGTAAATGACACAGGCGTTTTGTTCGTTCAGGCCAAATTTCTTTAGCCATTCCCGTTTGAACGCCAGCCCACCGGTGACTTCGACGTGGTCATTCAAATACCCATTGCCGCAGGCTGCCCGCGCGCTGTATTGCGGGATCAGCGCGTATTCATCTTCTGATGGGGTGCGGGGGTAAGTCATCTCTGACTTACTTTCTTCACCCGAAAAGGTCATAGGGCCCTTACCAGTGGCCAGCCACTCAGGGTTCACACCTAACGCAGTTGAGGCCGCCATCAGGTACTTGCCGTTAATGGATTTACTGGCGCCGGTACACCAACCATTCACCGCGACAGTAGACACGCCAGCAGCTCTCGCGAGTGCGGACTGTGACATCTGCTTGTTAGCCAAGGCTAATTTAATCCGGTCGCTTAATAGGCTCATATAAGCGAGCTTATCAGGTACTTCTATAATCATGCTTGACCCTAATATTAAGAATGCTTATAGTTGGCTCTATGAAAAAAGAAGCCCTAATTTCCTACTTCGGGAATACAGTCAAAACTGCGCTGGCTCTTAATGTGAAGCAGCCTGCCGTGACTCAATGGCCTGACGACCTCCCGTTTTCCGTGCTTGGGCGGATTGCCTTTTATCAGCCCAAGGCTTGGCGTGACCTGATGCGCAAAGATAAGCCCGCTGAATCGCCTATTGAGGATAGCCAATGAGCAAATCATTACATATCGACCGGGCAACAGCCCGCCAGAACGAAGCGGCGCTGCTGTCGGCGATTGCCGAAGTGGGCCAGGTGAATGTGGCTGACTCGCTGGGTATTGAATCGAGCACGATCAGCAAATGGAAGGCAGAAGGGCGGTTGAATCAGTTTGCCGAGCTGCTGACGGTACTGAATTTCAAAGTCGTTGATGCGAATTCAACCGTGGCCAGCCCGGGCGACGTGGTGATCAGTGCGGATGAACTGCGCGCGATGGAAACGCTGACTGCGAAGTATCTTGATGCCAAGCGCAATGGAGCCATTCTGGTTTGCGGCCGTTGGACCTTGCCCCGTTGGTTGTCGGGCCTGTTTGTGCGGGGTGGGAAATGAATTTCTACAGTCATCACATAGGCGACTACTTAACCGCCACCGCCCACCTGACCCTGATTGAGCACGGCGCATATCGCCGCCTGCTGGATATCTACTACTCGACTGAAAAACCACTGGCCAGCGATAAGAAGCAGATATATCGCTTGGTGCTGGCCCGAGTTAAAGAAGAGCAGGCTGCGGTTGATGTGGTACTGGAAGAGTTCTTTATCGAGACAAGCGAAGGCTGGCGGCATGAGCGCTGCGAGAAAGAAATCGCTTTGTGCAATAAAAACCGAACCAACGGCGTAAAGGGCGGGAGGCCACCAAAAAACAATAAGCCAAAAGAAACCCAAGGAACAACCGAAGATCAACCGAGCGAAAACCCAGAAATAACCCAAACAAAACCCAAAAATAACCCAGACGAAACCCAAGCAGAAAGCCCCCATTACCCATTACCCAATACCCATTACCCAATACCCAACTCCGTAGAATCGTCGTCGAATACTCAGGCTGCAGTTGCGCCCGAAAAACCGAGCCCGACGACGACCCAAAGCCGCATGACCGAATTTGCTGTGCTTCTCCGAGCCAGAGGGGCGTCTGTTACCCCTGCAGACCCGACTTTTGTTGGCTGGGTGAGTGATGGAGTCACTGACGCGCAAGCGTTGCAGGCTTTGGATTTGGCGAAAGAGGCGCGAGAGGCCAAGGCGTCGAATCAGCCGATCAGCGCCAGCTACCTCGACACGATTTTGCGCAAAAGCGTGTTGTCTGCGCCAACGCAAGCCACTGCCAAAGGCCGTGACGCAGCGCGAGTGGCGGCTGCTAAGTCCATTTTTAAGCCCGAACACATTACACACCTGATGGGAGACTCTAATGAACGCGCCATCAACTGAATTTGCACAGCCCCTTGCCGCAGCTTGGGTAGAGCGGATTTTCATGCGTCTGCATGGTCGTTTTGGAAACCCATTTCTGGACAAGTTTCGGGCTGGACAAATAGCGCAAGACGGGGAGGACATCGGAGTGAAAAATGCAAAAATCGTTTGGGGCGAAGAGCTTGCCGATCTGACCGTTGACGAAATCAAGCGAGGGCTTGCTGCTCGTTACAAATTCGGAGCGCCAAACTGTGACGATTTCAAAGAGGCTTGCCGGCCGGCGCTGGTGATCGATGACGAAACCCTGTTCCATCAAGCCTGCGCCTGTGCAGTTCGCCGCAAGTATGGCGAACCTGAAGGCTGGCCGAGCAATCGCCTGTTCTGGGCTTACCAGCGCATCGGTGGTGACCTGCTGGGCGACCGAACCCGTGAGCTACGTAAACGCTTCGCGGTGGCCTACGCCGAAGCTGCGGCGGACGAGAACAAGCCCATCCCCGAAGCGAGCCGCGAGCCTGCGCTGCCAGCGCCAGGCAAGACGACGATCACGCAGGAAGAGGCCAAAAAGCGCGCTGATACGATCAAGCAGGCGGCTCAGATTGGCAAATCTACGCAGTTCACCGCTTGGGCCTATGCCATCGCGAATGATCCCGGTGCCGTTCCGACCGTGAGCCTTGAGCGGGCGATCAATGCCTTTGTGGCTTGGGGCGTCCAGATTCCGCAAAGCTTGGCTGATTTTGTGACTAGCAAAGGGCTGCAGAAACTGCTGCCACAGGAGGCAGCATGAAACCCTGCGGCCACACCCCGAAGCAATGCATTCCTGAGTGCGATGATTGCGTGCTGGATGCCATGAAGCACCGCTGCACTTCCCATGCGCGCCGTGAATGGCTGACGCAGATTCATCGCGACGATAAACAGCGTTATGAGCGCTTAACGACCGCACTGCGGGCAGCGAAGAAGAAGGAGGCTGAGCGTGAGCGAGCATGACCATCAAGTGGCTTTATTCCGCTGGGCTCAGCTGCAATCAGCTGCGGTGCCAGCATTGAAACTGATGTTTGCGATCCCCAACGGTGGGGCGCGCAACATCGTGGTGGCCGGAAAGCTCAAGGCCGAAGGCGTGAAGGCCGGTGTGCCAGACATCCTGCTGCCGATACCGCGCGGGGTGTATCACGGTCTTTTTATCGAGCTGAAGCAGCCTAAGGGCAGGGTGGCACCGCATCAGGCAGAGTGGATCGCCGAACTGGGGTTGCAGGGGTATCGCTCCGTAGTCTGCTACGGATGGGAAGATGCGAAAGATACGATCATGGGGTATTTGAATTGAAGGGGGAGGCCATGAAAGACCAGGCATTACGCCGATTTATCGTCGATACACCTTTGCCGGTGTCATTTGTGGCCCAGATGGCCGGCATGAACGCGATCCGGGCGCTAAACATCCTGCAGCAGAATGCAGAGAAATGGAGCATCAAACTCACGCGCAGCCGCATCGATGGACATAACCCAGTGTGGCTAGTGCAGAACTTGCAGCGCGATTTTCACCAGTTCCGTGGGCTGTCGTTCAGCATGCGGGCCGCCGAGATTGCGCGCGAGCAGAACATTCAGCGGATTAAGCAGATGGCCGAGCTGTGCGGGCTGTCGGCAGAGGTGACGGTGAAGAGTGATGAGTAGCAAAGCAGCCGGTTCGTTCACCCCGAAAAAAGAAGCGTTTGCGATGAAGCACCATGAATGTGGTTGCGCATCAGAGGCGTATCGCTTTGCATACAACGCAGAGAAAATGAGTGCGGCGACGATCCAACGCAAGGCGAGCGAGCTACTAAAGGACGGCTATGTTGCGGCTAGGCTGGACGAGCTGAGAGCCGCGACACGCGAAAAGCATCAGATCACGGTAGATGATCTGCTGGCCGAGTTGGAAGAGGCGCGCATTGCTGCCTTGACCGCTGTGGGCGCTACGGGCAACCCTACGCCACAAGCATCGGCTGCGGTATCGGCCACAATGGGCAAGGCCCGACTGCTGGGACTGGATAAGCAGATCATCGAACAGAAGACCACCAGCTATGTGGTCGCACCGGGTGAGGCATCTAGCCTGGAGGAATGGGCAAATGCTTAGCGCTGCTGAACTTAAAGCGATAATTGAAAGTGAATTTATGGGCAGTCTTGAGCGCAGCTATGAGCAGTTCGTCGCAGCGCATTGTGTTGTCGGCAATGGCTCAGAGAATAAGCCCAAGCCGAAGTTTCTGATTCGTACAGAAAGCGGACAGATGCTAGGCGGCTTCAGCCCGCATGGATTAACCCGCCAAGTGCAATGCTTGGCGCATGAGCTCGATAATCTCCCGATCACTTGATATTGCCTGGCGGCCGCAGGAAGGGCCGCAAACTCGCCTGATCACCTGCCCAGCTTTTGAAGTAATGTTTGGCGGTGCACGTGGCGGTGGCAAAACTGATGCCATGCTGGGTGAGTGGGCGATTCATGCTGATCGCTATGGCGAGCATGCCA
This sequence comes from uncultured Chitinibacter sp., assembly GCF_945957625.1. Classification (NCBI taxonomy): domain Bacteria; kingdom Pseudomonadati; phylum Pseudomonadota; class Betaproteobacteria; order Neisseriales; family Chitinibacteraceae; genus Chitinibacter; species uncultured Chitinibacter sp. Next base: position 188,480 of record NZ_CAMFLP010000003.1, on the reverse strand, counting down.
AGGGCGTTTTCTTTCGTCATTCCCTGCCACAGCTTGAAGCGGCAATCGCTCGAGCAAAGCAAATCTACCTGCGCCTTGGTGCGCGCTGGAAAGAGCAGGCCAAGACGTTTATCTGGCCGAACAAGGCCACGCTCAAGTTCCGCTATCTGGCAAATGAAGATGACGCCGAAAACTACCAAGGGCATGACTACACGCGGCTTTACTTCGAGGAGCTGACCAACTGGGCTGATCCTGCCGGTATTTTCAAAGTGATGGCAACTTTGCGAAGCGGCGCGGGTGTGCCGTGTCGAATGCGGGCGACGGCTAATCCGGGTGGCCCCGGGCATCATTGGGTAAAGGCACGGTATATCGATCCGGCTCCGGCTGGCTATAAGCCGATCATCGACCCTGAGACCGGCCAGGCGCGTGTTTTCATTCCATCATTGCTTGGACAAAACAAGATTCTGATGCAAAACGACCCGAACTATGCGGCACGGCTGCGCATGTCGGGCTCTGCGGCACTGGTCAAAGCATGGCTAGAAGGGGATTGGACTGTCATCGAGGGTGCGTATTTCAGCGAATGGTCGGCAGCGCGGCATGTGGTAAAACCGTTCGCTATTCCTTCGCATTGGGCGCAGTTCCGTGCCTTTGACTGGGGTAGCGCCAAGCCCTTTTGCTGCTTGTGGTTCGCGGTTTCTGATGGCTGCCTGGCTGCAATCCCGCGCGGGGCTCTGGTGGTCTATCGCGAATGGTATGGGCAGGAAGAGGGCAAGCCCAATGTAGGGCTACGCCTGACCATGCAAGAGGTGGCGAAAGGCATTATCAAGCGCGAGCGCGGCGACAAGATCGAATTCGGTGTGGCTGACCCGGCGATTTTCACCCGCGACGGCGGCCCAAGCATTGCTGAAACGATGATGGCAGAAGGCGTGATGTGGCGGCGAGCGGATAACAAGCGTGTGGCTGGCTGGGAGCAAGTGCATCTGCGGCTTAAAGGTGACGAGGATGACGACTATCGGCCAATGCTGTACGTGTTTGATACCTGCGGCGCACTGATCCGCACCTTGCCGGCCTTGCAGCATGACAAGAACAACGCAGAGGACGTTGATAGCGATATGGAAGATCACGCGCCAGATACGCTGCGCTATGGCTGCATGGCGCGAATGCTGATCAATGAGCTGCCGGCCGATAAGAAGGGCGCCCCATCGCCCGGCTCAATCGAGTGGATTCTGTCGCGCACCAAGCAGAAAACCCAGCGATCGAAGTATCGGGCCTGATCGCATGGATTGGAATAGCTCATTGCATAGTGGGGGCTGGATTAATCCATTCCCTTTGGAGACTCACTATGCGCACCCGCAATCTGGGCCGTTTAACTGCCGTAGCAAACGGCACACCCACTGACCTGACCGTTTCACCATTCTTGGTAGGTAATCCGATCACTGTTTCCCCATCTGCAGAAGCATTTGTGGGTACTGCCCGCCTTGAAGAAGCTGATGCCGTTGGTGGCCCGTTTACTGCGCTGGCAGGCGGCACGATCACCACTGGCGCTGCGCCGTTTGAAATTGTTACGACAAAGCGCTTTCTGCGTCTGGCCTGCACCGCTTTCACCTCTGGTGCGATCTCAGCGTCTTTGTCTACTGACTAATTGGCGGTAACCATGGATCAGATGGGGCAACCACAAGCCGAACCGCTGACGCAGCTCGATCAGCTGTATCAGCACACTAAGCCGCGCGATGTTCAGCCTGACCGGCAGGATATGGCGCTGCTGAAAAAGCACCAGAAGCGCGTAAAGGAAGCCTACGACTCGACCGAGAACAGCAACCTGCGCAAGCGTTGGAAGAAAGCGCGCGAGTATGTGGGCGGCGAGGTGAACGGCGATGGTGAAAAAGGCCTGGTGCGCGTCAATCTGATCCATTCCCATTTGGCTGCGCTGCAGCCGCAGCTGTATGCCAAAAGCCCTGAGATTGGCGTAACGCCGAAGGAAGGGCTGCAAGGCACGCAGCTGGAAAGCGCGCGCAAATTCTGCGCCACACTGGAAAAGCTGCTGAATGCCGAGCTGGTCAAAGCGGCCAAGCTGAAAAAACGCGGGAAAAAGGCCGTGCGTGGGGCTCTGACCACGAACCGGTCATGGGCGAAGATCAGCTATCAGCGCGAATATGAAAACGATCCGCTGATCGAAAACCGCATGAATGACGTGCAAGACAATATTGCGCGTATTCAGCACCTTTTGAGCGAATCGCAGGAAAACGGCGAAGAGCAGCAAGAGGCACTGGCCGAGCTCAAGCTGCAGCTGCAGGCCTTGGAAAAGCAAGTTGAAGTGCAGGTATCCGAGGGCTTGGTGGTGGACATTCTGCCGGCCGATGACGTTTTCATTCTCGACTCTGGCGTGAAGGAAATCGACAGCATCGACAACGCCTGCGCCATCGCGCACCGCGTGATGATGGAGAAGGAAGAGTACGAGGCTCGTTTTAAAATCGAATGCGACGATGCGGTGGAGCACTACGCCAAGAACGGCGAGGCCGCTAGCGAAGTCAATAAGAACGGCATGGTGGTGGTGTGGGAAGTATGGGATCGCCAAAGCCAGACTGTGTACACCTTTGCCCAAGGCGCTAAAGTCTGGGCGCGTGAGCCTTATCAGCCAGTCACCATGGGCGAAACGTGGTTCCCGTTCTTCCCGCTGCAGTTTCACCGCATTGATGAGACGCTAACGCCGCCTAGCCTGGTGGATATGCTGATCGAGCTGCAGGATGAATACAACGACCGGCGCACGAATGGCGCCGAACATCGCCGCAAGAACAAGCCAGTGCGGCTGCTGAATACCAGCAGTGGGATCACCGAAGATCAGGTCAATGCGATTAACAACCGCAGCAGCTCGACGGACATCATCGGCGTGAACGCCGACCCGAATGTTCCCATGCAGAATCAGTTGGGCTCGCTACCAGAAATCCCATACAACCCGCAGATGTACGATGCGAGCGATATTTTCCGCGATATGGAGATGATCAGCGGGGCATCGGATGCTTCGCGCGGCTCGATCAATAAAGCCAAGACTGCGACCGAAGCCGAGATTATGAGTATGGGCCTGCAGTCACGTACCGGCGAAGCGCTGGACGTGGTTGAGACATGGCTGTCTGACATCGCGAACTTTGCCGCCCAGATGCTGCTGCAGGAAATGACGGCCGAGCAGGTTTCGCAAGTGATTGGCGAGCCGGCTTTCTGGCCTGAGCTGTCGAAGGAAGAGACATTCCGGCTGGCCAACATCAATATCCGCGCCGGCTCTACGGCCAAGCCGAATAAGAGCAAAGAGCGCGAGCAGTGGGGCACATTGCTGCCCACGCTCATGCAGCTGGTGCAGCAGATTGCCATGGCTGAGTCGCAAGGGAATATGGGCTTTGCGCAGGCCTTGCGCAAGCTGGGTGAGGAAACCTTGAAGCGCTACGACGAGCACATGCGCTTTGAAGAGCTACTGCCGCCGGCGCAGCAAGCCTTGCCAGTTGTGCCGCCAGACATGCAACAGCTACCAATTCAAACCAACGTGCCTGCGGCTACTAGCCCTGCGCTGATGATGCAATGAGGGGAAAACAATGAGTAGCGTTCAAACCGTGCCGGATGGCTTCATGATCAACCCTGACGAGCTGCCGCAATCGATCAATTACAACGGCGATGGCACTGTGAATTACATCGAGGTGAACGCAGGTGGTCGGATTTATCGGCAGACACTGACTTATACCAGTGGGAAAGTCACTGGTATATCTGCATGGGTGAAGCAATGAGCATCGCAAGCAAAATCGTTGATTTCGTGAAGGATGAACCATTATTGGTTTCGCTTGGGCTTGTAACGCCTGCGGCCGTGAAGATAACTGGTACACCGGCGGTAGGACAGATTTTGACAGCCTCGCCATCAAGCGCTTTTACAGCATCCACCTACCAGTGGACCCGCAACGGAACGAATATTTCTGGCGCCACAGCGCAAACCTACACGGTTCAGGCTGCCGATAAGGGGGCTTTGCTGGGTTGCCTGGTCACTGGCTCGGTGGTGAGCGCGGGTGGCGCTCGTGTGCCGGCGGATGTGGTAACGCCTCCCGTGCTAGGTTATGGTGTATTGCTTGAATCGTTTGAGACCGTGACGGGTTGGACTAATCAAGGCGCTGTAGGGACGCTCAGTAGTGATGCTGTAAATAAGGTGCAGGGCGCAGCATCGATGCGACTAGCAAACAAGGGTGTCAATGGCACTTCGTTTGCAACTAAAGCAGCGGCATTTAATGCAGACCCATCTACATTCGACCTTGTTGCGTATTACGTGGCAGTTGATAACCGCCGACCTGTTCAAAAAATCAGCCCAACTTTCGGCCGGGGTGGCACGTATTCGCTTTCAAGTACGGGCGTCGATATTGGCACTTACGACCCAGAGAGCGCCTATTGGGCCAGTTTTAATGTGAGCGAGGATGCGACTATGCCGACCGGCGTAGCAGCCACCGACTTGCGCATTCGCCCAACTTTATCGGCACCATATGCTGGCGGCTTTTCAATTGATTCAATCGTGCGCAATGCGCCCCGCAAAGCGACCATCTGCCTTACTTTTGATGACGTTGAAAACACGATTTACACCTTCGCCTATCCTCGTATGAAAGCTTTAGGATTGGTTGGCACCATCTACGTTTGCCCATCCAATGTCGGCATTTCTGACAGCTTGACATGGGCGCAGATTGACGAACTTGCGGCGAACGGCTGGCATATCGGCAATGACGGTACGATGGACGACTCAAACATGAGTTTAAAAGCCACGCTGGCCGATGCTGTAAATGGGGCGATTCAGGTGCGGGATACGCTGGTGGCTCGCGGGTACCCACTGGAGGGGGCGCAGCACATCTGTTATCCATTCGGTGAATACAAGATCAACAAGACGCCGATTCAAGTCGCTACGCTGACTTGCAACGGAACAAACATCGTAACAATGGCCAGCACGGCGGGCATAGGTGTCGGCTGGACTTGTTACGGATTCGGCATTCCTGACGGGCGCACAGTAGTGAGCGTTGATAGTGCCACGCAGATTACGCTATCTGGCACAGTGCCGTCACAAGCGTTGCCGGCAGCATTCCTTGATGAAACGCATTGGTCAAACAATCGAGCATTGCCGGATGCGTTGGCGGCCCAAGGCTTCCGCACTGGCCGCATCACAAACGGCGACAACTACACCCGCTTCGGTTTTGGGCGCAATGCAATGATGCTGGGCGGGAAAGGATGGTCTGGCCAAACTCAGGCGGGAGCGCAAACACTTTTTGACCGCGCTAAGCTACGTGGCTTGACCGTGCTGGAATATTTCCACCGCATCACTCCTGCTGGCGGCGGCATTGATATTAGCGAGTCGCTTTTCGACTGGTACATCAATCTGCTTGCCACTGAACGCAACGCAGGGAACATTGATGTGCTGACTGTATCGCAGCTTTATGCGCGCGATGTAAACGGGGCGTCAAATATCCCTAGCTAAAAACCACAAACCCGCTTCGGCGGGTTTTTTGTTGATCGCATGGATTCTGATGTGAGGCTTTATCGTTCAAGCATCAAATTCTGAGAGTCCAATCATGGATCAAGAAACCCTGAACGAAGTCAAAGAAGAATTGGCGCTAGAGCAAGAGCAACAGCAACAGGCTGATGACGCCGGCGCGGTTGATGCTGGCTCTGCTGAGCCCGTGGCCGAAGACAAAGGCGCGGAGCCAGAGCCAAAGAGCACGGCTGATGCGGCGCTTGAAGCGCTGGGCCTGCAAGCTCAGAACAAGCCCGAAGCTAAGGCCGACGAAAAGGCTGCAGATCCAGCTGCTGCGAATGCTGATCCGGCCAAGTCCGATGCGGCCGCCAAAAAGCCGGATGACCTGGCTGATCTATCGCCCAAGGCGCAAAACCGCTTCCAAGAGCTGACCCAGACCCTGCGGGAGAAGGATACTCAGCTTGCTGAGGCGAATAAGGCCATTGATTTTGTTCGTCAAACCATCGGCGAAACACCTCAAGCTATCGAAAACTTTAAAGCCTTTGGCGCGTATCAGCGTGCGATTGAGACTGGCGACATTGAAACGGCGCAAAAGGTGTTGGTCGGGCAGCTTGAGCAACTGGCTATGCTCTCGGGCAAGGCTTCAATCACGGTGGATCCGCTAGCGGCATTCCCTGATCTGCGCGGCAAAGTGGATGCGTTTGAGCTGGACGAGCAAACCGCGCTGGAATTAGCGCGCTCGCGCACCGTGCAGCAGAACCAGCAACGCTTTGTGGAGCTGCAACACCAAACCCAGCAGCAACAGCTGGAAACCCAGCAGGCGCGAATTGCGGGCCAACAGGCGGTGGGTAGTCTGTGCGAACACTTGGCCGCGACTGATCCTGATTATTTGGCCAAAGAGCGGGTATTGCTGGAGCAGGTTGCCGTTATCCGCGACAACTACCCGCCGCATATGTGGGCTACTCAATTGCAGCTGGCCTACAACGTGGCCACACAGGCACTGAAAGCACAGCAGCAAAGTCTGCAGCCACGGCGAAACCCGGGGGCCATTCGCAGTACCGGCCTATCTGGCCAACGGCAGTTGCCAGAAGATACCGCGGGGCGCGTATTGGCTGATCCAATGTTTGCGCACTTGCAGAAGTAAAGCGGTAAGACGGCCAAGGCTACCTTGGCCAGTAGCACCCGAACTGTAACCGAAGTCGTTCACCGGATTGATGGGCTGTAACCGCAACTCGCCCAGGCGTTTGAGCAGTAACCAAACCCCAATCAGTCTGGAGAGCGTTATGCCATTGAGCATTGATGAAGCTAACCGCATCGCAACGGTTGCAATCGACAGTTACGAACGTAACACCCCAGTTGATCAGTTTACGATCGATAAACCCATCCTGAATGCCTTGAAAAAAGGTATGAAAAAGCTCGGCACCCAAGGTCTGAGCGGTTTCGTGCAGAACGTGCGTAAGGGCAATGATGCCAATCCGCAGTTCTACCAAGGCAATTCCAACGTTACCTACAACAAGCGTGATCCGGTGGCGCAGGCCAAATGGCGCACCGGCAACCTGCATGATGGCTTTACGCTCAATGAAGACGAGCTGCGCCATGCAGGGATTGTGATTACCGACGAATTGCGCGGCGGCACATCTCAGGCCTCTGCAGCCGAAGTGGTGCAGCTGGCCAACCTGATGGATGAAAACATCAAATCGCTGCGTCTGGGCGTGGAAGAAAACATCAGCCGCGCGCTGGTGTTGGGCTCTAGCTGGAATGCCGCTGCACCGGTCGGGTTGGACGATATCGTGTCGTTGACCCCAACCGTGGGCACGCTGGCCGGTATCGATGCCTCGACGCAAACCTACTGGCGCAACTTTGCGCTGACCGGCTTGGGCTCGACGTTGTCTGTCCTGCTGGACGCGCTGGAACAGGCCTATCGTGCTTGCGTTCGCCGTGGTGGCAAGCCTTCGGCGATCTGGTGCGGCTATGCATTCTACGATGCGCTGCGCAATGCGGTATTGGCGGCCAACCAAACCAGCGTGATGTACAAGGGCAGCGAGTCGATTTCCATCGACATGGGCACCAAGGAGCTGAGCTTCAAGGGCATCAAGATGGAGTGGATTCCCGAGTTTGATGACAACTTTGGCTCAGTTGTATCGCCCACCATTCCGTATTGGAAGCGCTGCTACATGATCGACGAAAGCTCGATCACGCTGCGCCCAGCTGCGGATAACTGGATGCGCATGCGTACACCGGGCCGCAGCCATGATGCGTACGTGTACTACTACGCAATGACGTGCACCTGGATGCTGACGTGCATTCGCCGTAATGCCAATGCGGTGTTGGCGCTGGCTTAACTATTACCCCGTTCAGGGTATTTGGGGTAGGGCGGCCAGCCCGTTCTACCCGTTTTTTGGAGATTGATATGCCTCTAGCAATTAAACCCGTATTGGTGACTGTGGCCCGCGACGCGACTGAAATCCTGCCGCGCATTGTTTTCCCGCATGAAGTGCCTGTGCTCGAAGCTATTCATGGCGAAGGTTCGGTAGCTCTGGCCAATGAACAGCCCGACTTTGCTCCTGTTGAGCTGGAAGGCGGGCTGGATGAAGCGTTTTCGCGCCTCGATCTGAACTACGGCGCCGACCATGTGCGCAGCGTGTACTACAACCAGCGCGATTTCGAGTCGGCCTGCCAAGAGCTGTATGAGCTGGAAGCGCCAAAGAAACCTGCCCGTGGTGGCGCTAAACCAACCCCTGCCGCCGAAGAGTAAGCGCCATGGCTCTGAATCGAACGTTGGGCGAAGTCCGTTCCGAGCTGCAAACCCGGCTTGGTTTTGGGATGTCTGGTTCGGCTGGCATCGTGAATTCGCCCATCATCGATTCGTTTATTCGTGCGGCGCAGGATGCGCTGTACGAGGAATGCGAATGGGCCGAATTGCAGCGGGCGGTTGAATTTACAGGCGGTACCGAGCAGGTGCTGTTTGATTATCCAGCTGACTGCAACGTGGAAAAAGTGCGGCTGTTTGCGGTGAAGGATAACGGCCAGTATTACCCGTTGGCGCAGGGCATCAGCCTTGGCACGCGCAATGCAGCCGGCGCGATCCTGCAGCGGCCATTCTGCTATATGAAGGCTGCCCAGCTGGAAGTATTTCCCATTCCAGATCGGCAATACACCTACCGCATCGAGTACACGGCGGCGCTGGCCCCGTTGGTGAGTGACAACGACCGGCTATCGATCAATTCGCGCATGGTGTTCCTGTCTGCGCTGGTGAAGGCGAAGTACCACTACCGCCAACCGGATGCGCAGGTTTATGAGCAGGAGCTGCAAAAGCATATCCAGCGCATCAAGGCTGGCCAACGCACGAAAACCGTGTGGGAAGCACCGCGTTCTGGCGGGCGCTATGACCCGCACGACTATCCACCCGGGGGCAGCTTTCTGTGTCGCTGATTACTTTTGATGAATTCGATCTAGGCCTTGATCTACGCAAGGCCTCAAGTGTTTCTGATGCCAACCGCTTGCGCCGGCTGGATAACGCTTATGTGACGACAGGTAAATCTATTCGCAAGCGTCCGGGCATGGTGAAGGTGGCCACGCTGGAAGCTGGCACCAAGGGGCTGGCGGCAGGCAATGGCAAGCTCAACACCTTCTACACGTCAGGAACGATCACCCACGCCAATGCGCTGTTCACGGCCAATAAGCTGACCAAGGCCAGCGGCAATACCACGCTGAAAAGCATTCCGTTCGTGGATGTATTCAACGGATTTCTGTATGTGGCGGCGATCTATGCCGATGATTCGTGCCGGCATCATTACGTGGATGGCACGGCCACCAATGAAGTGGCAGACGTGAAGTGCCCGCATAGCCCCATCGTGGCCAAGAAAGCCTCAAAAATCTGGTCTAGCGGCGGCGATGTGGTGCGATTTACCAAGACCAGCACCCCACGCGACTGGACCACTGCCAATGATGCAGGCTTCTTGCCGGTTGGTTTGAATCAGGCCGGCACCAAGACCGTGACTGCGCTGGGCGAGTACAACGCGCAGCTGGTGGTGTTTTTCTCCGACTCGGCACAGGTGTGGAACGTAGACCCTGACCCACTCAAGAATTCGTTTGCCCAGGGCATCGACATCGGGGTGCGTCATCCATACACGCACGACAATATGGCCGGCGATGTGATTTTCCTGTCGGCGCAGGGCATCCGTTCTACTGCGTTGCAGGCACAAACTCAAAACCTGATCGACATTGATGTGGGTTCGCCCATCGACAAGGTGGTGTTTAGCGAGCTGCCCGTTGGTATTACACCGCGCGGTATTTACTGGCGTGGCGGCGGACAATACTGGCTCTATGCCGGCAATGTGGCTTGGGTGTATTCGTTCTCGCGCACCGCCAAGATCAGCGCCTGGTCGAAATACATCCTGACCTACCCAATCGACGATCTGACCGAGCTGGATAACGTGCTGTACATCCGCTCTGGCGATGACGTGTACCGCATGGATGCGGCCGCATACACCGACAATGGCAATGTGTTCTCGGTCGATATTGAAACCCAATTTCTGGATTTCAAGCTGCCGGGCGTGCTGAAGCAGATTCTGGCCATGGATGCGGCGTTTACAGGTACAGGCTCGGTGGCTCACCGGTATGACCCGCGTGACCCGTCACTGATTACCTCGCCACCGGTGCCCATCACCGGCGACACCCGCGCCGGCCGGACGCTGCCAGTTGAGCTGATTACGCCAAACATCTCGATTGTGATCAACAACAAAGACGCAAGCGAGTTTGAAGTGAGCCTGCTCAGTTACTTATTTGAAAACCTTGGGGTGTGGTGATGATTGACCAGGCGACACAATCAGATTTGACTGAGATTTGCACTTTGTTGCTCGGCATGCAGGGCGAAACAAGCTTTGCCCAACTTTCAGTTGATCTTGATCGTCTGGTTGAATCGGTAAATTACTGGCTTAACTCACAACAGCATTGTGTTTTTGTTGATCGGAGAGATGGGAAGATCATCGGTATTTTTGCCGGCTGCGTGTCAGATAACTGGTTTTCGAAAGACCTGACTGGTTACGACATTATTTTTTACATCCAGCCAGCTCACCGCGGTGGAATTGGCGCGTACAAACTGGCCTACCACTGGAAGGATTGGTGTATCAGCAAGGGCGTAAAAGCCCTTCGCCCTGCGACATCAACGGGAGCTGATTGCGGCCAGTTTTATGAACGCCTTGGCTTCAAGCCGCAGGGCAAAACGTATTTGATGGAGGTTTGATATGTGCGGCGGTGGCGGTGGCGGTGTTGGTAGTAGCGGTAACCGAACTGGCGGCGGTGACGGCGGTTACTACGGTCAGGGTGCTGCGGCAAATAGCGGCGGATCGATGATGGGCGGGGGCTATGCTGGTGGCGGCTACTCAACCCACGGCAATGGCGAAGGGCGAGCGCACAGTGATGGCGGCATGCCAACTGGGGGAGTGTCATTCGATGGCCAAAAGGCCGTTGAAGGCGCTGTTGCTGGTGGGGCGGCCGCAGGATTGCCAGGGGCGGTTGTTGGCGGTGTTGTGAATGGCTTTTCGTATTCAGCCCCTACAGGATACGGGCTGAACAACTATGGCTACAGCAATGCCAATAATCCCGGTAAGTCAGGAAATGGCGCGGCTGCTGGTCGCGGGGGAAATTCTGAAGGTGGTGGCGCTGATCCACGGCGCGGTCAGATTGCTCAAGCCGTCAGTGAATTGCCTGCAAAAACACCGGAGCAAATCGCTGCAGAGAAGATGCAAGCCATGATTGATAAGATCAATGGTGCCTTTGGCGCCGATCTTAGCGGGATGCGCAGCGACATTTATAACTTCCATCTGAATGATCTTGATAAACAAAAAGAGCAAGCAGAGCGCGCGCTGCGCTTCCAATTGGCGCGGATGGGGCAGATGGGTGGGTCGGTCGATGTGGATGAAAATGCGCGGATGGCCTCTGATTACCTCACAGGCTCTAACAAGATCGGGCTGCTGGCCGATTCATCGGTCAATAGCGCCAAAACCGCAATTGATAATCAGCGACTTGCTTTGGTCAATGGAGTGCGTAGCGGCCAAGATGTGAGCACTCAGCTGGCCGAAGCCGGCAATACGATCAGCCGAAACATCAATGCCGCCAAGGATGCTGCCACCGGAACTGCTTTGGGGCGCGCATTTAATGTGCTGGGTACGCAATACGACAATGCGCAGACACAGGCTGGTATGAATTCTGTGCTTCTCCCCAACAAAAAACAGGGAGGACTCTTTTTTAGCAATCCCGGCTCGAATGGCCAAATCACAGGGAGTTGATCATGTGTGGCATTGGTAATGTCCTTACTTCTGTACTCGGTATCGGCGGCGCGGCAATGAAGGCCAAAGGCGAGCGCAAGCAACTTGAAGAAGAGCGTAGAGCATTTGAGGCCAAAATGGCTCTCCGGGATGCGGCGGTGCAAAAGCAGCAGCAAATGGTGATGACTGCATTGCCTGATCTTGGCGCTATGCCGCAGTTTCAGGCTGGCGGTGCATATGACCAAGCTGCACAGCGACAAGAGCAGGGCATGACGGCTGATCTAGCTAAGCTGCAGGACACTTCAATGGGCGAGGCTGCCAACGGCAAGGTGTCAGATGCCTATGCTCAGGCGCGGGCCGATGCGTCTGCACGGGCAATGACTGCCGCGATCAAAGATGCTCGACTCGCCGCGCGGGCGAATGCTGGCGGGCAAGTATTGCAGGGTAATCAGCAGGCACTAGGGCAGCTCAATAGCGATATGCAAGGCGCGATGTCGGACGCTAACGCGGCGGCGGCGAAGATTCAACCCAACGCCAAAGTGGGCGCAAAAACCGCGCTCGCCGGCGCTTTTATGTCGGGGTTCTAAATGGCTTTTACTACTAGCTTAGCCAATGCGTTTTCCAATAGCTTTCGCCCGACCGATGGTGCAAATGCGTATTTGAAGGGGCAAATTGCTGGGGCGCAAATAGCTGAAAGTCAAGCGCGGACTGAAAAGCTAAATTTAGAGAATCAGCGTGCGAAAGATGTGCCAGCAACGCTCAAGGACGCGGCATTCTGGAATGCTGGAATACTGCCTCATCAGCGTGGGCAATTTGAAGAATATTTGAATACAGGCAAATTTGGGCCTGATCAGCAATTCACCGATACAACTGCACCGCCAGTGATTCAAGATTTGCATGCCGGAAAGGTGACGCCTGCTGCAGCACCTGAATGGTTTGATAATAACTTGGTAAAAAAATTCACCAGTAATTACGGTGCTGGGCTTAATTCGCAAGTCGACGGACGATCTACCGCGCTTGATGTCGCAAATGCAGCGAGAATTAATGCTGGGGATTCTTATAAAATGGAGAATGGCATTATCTACAATAACCTTAATGGCAATGTAGATATGGCAAACCCGGTAAATCGCGTGACGGCTGAATTTTTGAAGGCCAAAACCGGAACTGAACTTGCCCAAGGGCGCAATTACGATGCTAGCGCTAGAAAGTCTAATGCAGAAGCCTACCAGACCAATCAAGGGTCGAATATGGTTCTGCCGCAAGGGGCGAGTATCGATCAGGTCGTGGCGCAGATCATGCCGGCCCTGATCGGGCAGGAAAGCGGCGGCAATCAATCTGCAGTAAGCCCAAAAGGCGCTGTAGGCGTCGCCCAAGTAATGAAAAAAACAGGTCCAGAAGCCGCGGCGGCGGCTGGCTTGCCTTGGGATGAAGGCAAATGGAGAGGCGACGCTGCTTATAACGAAACAATTGGGCGCGCTTACTTCAAAAAACAATTAATACAGTTTGGCGATCCGCAATTAGCGCTGGCTGCGTATAACGCAGGGCCGGGTGCAGTGCAAGAAGCGCTGCAGCGAGACAAGGCCGCTGGCGGCGATGGCAGCTTTGCGAGCGTTTCTCGCTTTTTGCCGGCTGAAACCCGCGCTTATGTGCCCGGTGTAATCGCCCGAATGGGTGGATTTCAGCTTAAACAGGCCAAGGATCAGGATGCGGCTGCGACAAAAGCCGTGAATATGACGATGCCTGATTGGCTGCGTGATCAATTCAGTGTGCAAGCGCTGGATGAGCGTGGTGCGCCACGGATTGATACCATGAGTGGCAAGCCCATCATTGACATGGCTGCAACCAACCAGCGACTGAATCAACTGAATGCAGCGTGGGAAGCCGCAGGGCGCCCGCCCATCGCCGAGTTTGCCGCTCGATTTCTTGTCAACGGGCCCAAGATCAACCAGGCACGTCTAAGCAATTGGGGCGAGCTGCCGCAAGCGCAGCCCACAGCGCAGGCCAGCCCCATGCGGCAGGTGGTGACAATGGAAGAGGTGGTGCAGACTGCCGCAAATCGCGGCGTCTCACCCGAGCTGGTGATTGCAACCCTGCAGCAGCGCGGCATTCAGGTAGCTCCGCCAACTGCGCCACCGCGAGTGCAAGCTGCCCCTCAGCCTAGCGCGCCAGCGCCAGCACCCGCTGCGCCAAAGCCAAAGCCGATAACCGATAATGGCTGGAAAAATCGCACTTACAGCGATGGCAGTGAAAAAGCCAAGCTGCCTACTTTGAAACTGCCCGATATGTTCCAGCTGAATATTCAGCCGCCGCAATCAGTCTATGACCAGAAGCGCGCACAGAATGAACAGCGGGCACAGCAGGTATCGCAACAACTACTCGCGAAGCCGTTTATGTTTGGAGGTTAAGCGCGCAGGCGTTCGATATGGGGGCGGGGCTTTTGTGCCGCCTGCCACAAATCGTAATTAATCTGCATCTGCAGCCAGCTTTCAGAGCTAGTGCCCAGTGCATCGGCAAGGCGTAGGGCCATATCCGCGCTAATGCCGGAATGGGCGTTAAGAATGCGTGACAGATGCGCGCGGGTCACGCCAAGCTTGGTGGCCGCTTCGGTGATGCTGATCCCCTCAAGCCACTCTTTCAGTACTTCGCCGGGGTGGGCGGGGTTGTGCATACGCATAGTAGTCTCCTAGTGATAATCCTGATAATCAACCAGCTCGACATTGCCATCGGGCAGAAAGCAAAAAGTGAGCCGCCAGTTACCATTCACGGTGACAGCCCAGTGCGGATAGAGTTCGCCTTTGAGCTGATGCAAGCGCCAACTCGGTACGGCCATGTCTTCCGGCACTTGCGCAGCGGCAAGGCTGGTCAACAACACTTGCAGTTTTTTTGCATGATCGGGGCGGATGCCCGCCTTGCTGCCCGTCTCAAAGAAGGCCTGCAAGCCTTTGTGCCTGAATGATTTAATCATGTGTGTAGTGTATACAAACGCTATACACATGGCAAGACCAGCTATGCACGCAAATGCTTGATTCTTTGTTGGGGTAGTGTCAGGATTTTGATTGCGTTACAAATTACTCAGGAGAGGCTGTGCTCATCTTTGATTTTATTTATTTCACTCTCATATTTGGGGTAATTGCCAAGGTGTGTGAATTGGTTAAAACCTCGGAACAGTACAAGAAGGCGCAAGAGGAGGGTGATCGCGGGACAATTAATATGCTGGATTTCATGCGAATCGGGATTGCCATACTTGGCTATGTTGGTGGAGTGACTCTGTGGGCCAAATACCATGGATGGATGTAAAAAGCCGCCTGCGGGCGGCTTTTATTTTGACAACCAACGTGGTGGATTCTCTACCAAATGTTGCTTTAGGCGCTCAACATCAGCTTTGCCGTCAATCAAATGCGTAACTGCGCTGGCTACGTATTCCTGAATGCGCTCGCTCAGCTCTTTATCAAAATCTTTGCTAGTCGCCTTGAATGCATCAAGGATAAACCTGATGCGCCCCATCTCTTCGTCCATTTCCTCCGTCAGTCTTGGCGGGGCTGACAGGCTTTCGTAAAGCCGGGCGATGATCTCAGCATTCATTGATCGCCCATTTTCCTTGGCCTTTTGCGCGATGAGGTCGCGCATGCCATCGGGGAAGCGAAGAATATATTTGTCGGCCGTCTGTGGCGATCTCTCTTTTGACATAGGTGTCTCGCAATAGTTTTTTTGCATGATAAAGCTATTGGCCATGCATATAAATCATGGCTATGAGCCATACTTTTTGTTGCAGAGCAAGTCGGGGCGACATATTATGCGTATATGGCTTTGAGCCATATTTTTCAGGAGAGTATGCAATGGGTTCCCCGAGCGAGTCACAAGACAAATTTATGCTGCGATTCAAGCTTGATGGGCAGCGCGAGCAGCTTAAAGCGCTAGCCGCAGAAGAAGGTAGAACACTGAATGGGCAGATACTATTTTTGATCAAAAAAGGAATGGAGGCTGCGTATGGCAAACGTACTGAGAATGCCTGAAATGAATGAAGCCACAACGGCGGCAACCGTTATGGCTTCGGAAGAAACATCCAACAGGAAAGGAAGTTCTGCCATGAAGCATAGCATGAATTCGGCACATCAAAATACCCGGGTCGATTACGAGCAGGCTATCACCGACTCGTATGATGCCGCCATCATGATGCAGCACTGCATCGATGATCTTGGTGCATTGTTCGTCGCCATCAAAGATGCGGCAACAGATGGATCAAACCTTCAGCGCTTGGCTGGCGTCGGCCAGTACCTTGCTGATGACTGGTCTGGGATGAATCAGGCCAACGTTGAAAAAATCAGTGTTGTGTACGAGCAACTCAAGGCCGCCCGCCGGCAAGTAAAGCGCATGGAGGTGGCAGCATGAACGAACTAGTCATTATTCAAGACGGAAATGCCGTAACCACTTCGCTGGCTATTGCCGAAGGGACGGAGACTCAACACAAGAATGTGCTGGAGCTTGTTCGCAACTATGCTGCTGATTTAGAAGAGTTTGGCCCATTCGCGTTTGAAACGCGGAAGGGTAGAGCACTTGAGCAGGGTGGCTTTGCGAAAGCAACAGAGATTGCCGTTCTTAACGAGCAGCAATCAACCCTGCTTCTGACCTACATGCGAAACAGCGAAATCGTGCGCAAGTTTAAGAAGGCCTTGGTCAAAGCATTTTTTGAACTGTCGCGAAGAACTGTGCAGCCTGCAATCCCACAATCGTTGCCTGAAGCATTGCGCTTGGCTGCGGACTTGGCTGATCAAAAAGCGAAGCTTGAGTTGATAGTTGCCGAGCAAGCTCCAGCTGTTGCGGCCCAGCAGCTGCTGGCTAGGTCCGATGGTGATATGTGCCTTCGGGATGCCGCAAAAGCACTCAACATTCAAGAGCGTCGATTCAATAAGTGGCTGATACAGATTGAATGGGTGCATCGCAGGCAAAATAACGGTCGCTTAGTAGGAAATGCCGCGAAAGAAAAGCAGGGCTTAATTACCCATAAGCCAGTTCAAATTCATCACACCAGTGGCGAGATAGAAACCGTTTTGCAGGCTTTGATTACCTCCAAGGGTATCGCGAAGCTGGCAGAACTCGCCGCAGAAGGAATTGCTGCATGAATGCTACTAAAACTCCACTACCTTCATATGCAGTCGATTTGTTGCTCGCAGCCAAGGCTATGCTTGGCAATAACAACGCAACAGAATGGCCTGAAGCTTTGCGAGAGAGGGTTAGGCTTTTGTCATCTGCCGTTGAATTATTTGAGAACAGTATGCCGTTAACTGCTGATGGGGAAATAATTGAGTTAGATTGACCCGTTTAATATCCCGCATGGATTCCCAGCACAGGGCAGACAATTAAGTCTGCCCTTTTATGTTTGGAAACGCCATGCCTGATTTATTCGATGAATTTGGAATTACACCGCAGCCGGCCAAGCCTGCGCCACGCGGTGATTTGTTCGACGAGTTTGGCATAGCACCGAGCAAGCCCGCCAACGCCAAGCCAGCTGGCAGCCGATCATGGGGCGATGTGGCGGGGGATGCAACTGCTGCGCTAGCGGGGGGCGGCAATCAGATATTGCAAACACTGAATTGGGTGGCCGATAAAGCCACTGGCCCGATTGCAGATGACTGGTTTGCCGGCAATGCCAAGGGGCTGATTGCTGATCGGCAGGCGATTCAAGACTTTAAATCCCCGCATCAACGCTACGCCGAGGCGCAGGTAAGCAATGCGAAGGGGGGGCAAGGCGTAATTGATGCCCTGCTGCACAACCCTAGCGCTGCAGCCAATTTTGTAGGGGAGCAGCTGCCAATGTTTGGCGTGGTGGGTGGCGGGATGCGCTTGGCACGTGGGGCCCAGGCCGGGGCGAATGCGGTAGCACGGATGACGGCCGCCAATGTCGGCACTGGCACAGTATTGGGGGCGGGTGACGCGGCCACTGGTGCGCAGGCTGATGCGTGGGCCGCCGGGCAATCTGATGACGTTGCACGAGAGGCAGGTAATCGTGCCGCGATGGTGGCAGCACCGATTTCTGCGGTGGCGAGTATGTTTGGCGCGGGCGCCGAATCAAGGGTGGCGGGCAAGCTGCTGGGCGATCAGGCTGCCAAGCTAAGCGCTGGGCAGGCGGCCATGCGCACGATTGGCATGGCCGGCAAAGAGGTGGGCGAAGAAGCGCTGGACGAGGGCGGTACGCAATTTGCGCAGAATTATGGCGCGCAATCGACATATAACCCAAGCCAGAATCTGTGGGAAGGCGTGCCAGAGGCCGCAACCTTGGGTGGCGCATTAGGCTTGGGCATGGGCGGTACATTGAACGCCGTTGAAGCTGTGCAAGATTACCGCCACCCTGCTCCGCAACCACAAGTGCCGCCACAACAAGCGGCGGAAGAGTATGCCGCCGCGCTCAACAATATTACGCGTAATGCCCCCCCAGCCAGCGAAACCGTGGCACCGCAGGGCGAAACCGTCACGCCGGAGTCAACGGCCGTGGTTGTGCCGGCGCGATCTGGTGAATACATCCCTGCTAGCGAGCCAGTACAGGAACGCGGCGCAGAGCCGGCGGTGCAGCCATTGAATACTGGTGGGGTATGGGAAGCGGGCGCAGATGGTGTGCGCGCGCAGCCGGCGGCAGAACCTGTGCAGCAGGCAACGCCACAGATCGAGGACAAGTCAGGTGTGCTCTACGCTGGGCCGGCTGGCGTGAGCGAGAGCATAGCCGAAGCAGCGCAGCCACCTAGCAAGGCCGAGATCGGCAAGCTGCAAGCCATCCAGAAGAACGCGCTTGCGGCCATACGGAGCATTGAGGCCAGGCACGGTGATGTGGTGGCCAAGATGCCAGTGGCTGCCAAAGCCCAATACACCAAGGCGCAGAATGCCTATCTGGCCGCATCCGAGCAGCTGCAGCAAATGGGGGTGGTTGATCCTTCGATTGCGCCGCAGCAGGGTGTGAGCTCACCGCGGATGAACCTGCGCGATGATCAGCTGGCAGGCCAAATTGCTGACACACGCGAGCGCGCAGCGATGATGCGGCAGCCGTTCACGCTGGAAGCTACCCCCGCCCAAAGCGAAGATACACCAGAGGGGTATCGCTCTACAGGTTATGAAAGCAATAAATTAAATAAAGATACCCTGTCTAAAGATGCGCAACAAAGCGCTGCGCTATCGACGGGGCCAATCCAAGCAGAGGTGCAAGTTGATACTCGAGTTCGAGATGACCGCAGCGCAGGCGATCAAGCGATTACGTCGCCAGCAGCTGATCAGCCCGCAAGAAGCCAGCCAGATCAAAATGGTAATGAGCCGCGAGCAAATGCCTCAGCCACTAACGCAGGAAGTGAGCCGGCTATTCGAGCTGGTGTATCTGATGCAGACACGGCCGCCGACCCCAAGCCGCCACTGAATAGTGAGCCGGCGCCTGCGGTCAAGCCAAAGGCAAAGACTCTGGCCGGAATCTATGATGGCGACCCTGTTTACCATGATGGGCTCGGCAATGTGTATCGGACGATTGAGCACCGCGGCAAGCAGATCAAGGACTATTTGACCGATCAGGAGCGCGCCGAGATTCTGCCGGTGGATAGCGATGGCGGCCAAATCAAGCAATCCACCAAACCCGCCTACCAATCCGGCCTGTCTGCCGCGCGGCTGCAAGAGGCCGTGGATAAGGCGATGGTGGGCGTGAATAACGCCACCGTGCGCGTGGTGCAAACGGCCGAAGAGGCTGCACAGATCGCCAAGGAATCGGCTGAGTCCATTCAATCCGGCATGGTGGAGGGCTTCTATCAGCCCAAAACCGGTGAAATTATCCTGATCGCTGATTCGATTGATACGCCCGGGCGTGGTGTGTGGGTATTGGCCCATGAGCTCTTGCACCGTGGTATCGAGGGTCATCTGGGGCGCACGCTGTTTCAGGTGTTGCACCAGGCCGAGACAAACCCGTTTATCCAGCGCCTAGCCAAGGCGATTGCGCGTGATCGCGGGCTGGGCACTGATCTATTTGACCGACTGCTTTCCGTTGAGGAAGCGCTGGCCGAACTCAATGCGGCCAAAGAAACCGGCAACTATGCCAGCTTGCTGCTGCGCTATCGGGTGAATGTGCCGCTCAATATGCGTGAAGGCTTAGCGGTCAAAGTAGGCGAATTGCTTGATCGGTTTAAAGCCTGGTTGGCGCGCTTCACTGGTCAGCCGAAGAACGAGTTCACCAATCAGCAGGTGCTGGATTTGCTGGGCGGGGCAATGGATTGGGTTCGCAGCGGGCAGGCAGAAACGAGTGAGGCCACTCAGCAAGCCAAGCTATCTGTTGCGCCTGAGCGCAATGGAGAAAAGACCAAGCACTTTGGCATTGGCCGTGATCGTGCTGGCGGTCTGACCGTTGGCGTGACCGATGCCGGCTATGAAGCATTTGCAACCGCAGTCGGCGCGCTGATGGATAAAACCATTGGCCGGGCGGTGGGTAAAGTCTCGGCTATGTCGCCCGAGCTGCGCAAGCAATTGCGCCAGTTCAAGTTGGATCAGGCCAAAGCTGAGCGCACGGCGCAGTCGGTGGCCGAGGCCGGCAAGGGCATTTCGCTGGATGATGCCAAGCTGCTGTCGGACTTTATCGAGGACGAGCTGCAGAGCGGCGTAGTGCCACCCGAGCACATCAAACAAATGGCGACGGCGATGCGCGCTGCGCTGGCGCAGCAAGGCCAAGACCTTGTTGAGCTGGGTATGCTCAGCCAAGAAACGGTGGACCGGCTGGGCGAGAACTATCTGCCGCGGCTATATACCCGCCAAGCCAAAAAGCTGGCCGACTATATGCCAGCCATCCTGCGCCAAGGTATTGATGGCGGCCGGATGAAGATGCGCGGCAAAAAGATGGTGGTGCCAGCCGATCAGGTCGAGAGCTACAAGGCGTTGGGCTGGCGTGAAGTGGCGCAGGCCAAGGGTGGCAATGTGGTGATGAACCGCGACTGGACCCGCGAAGAGCGTGCCCAGATGGGGGAAGATCGCGATGCCCGCACCCGCTTTGTTTTGGGTTACCTGCAAACGCAGCGCGATTTAGCGCTGGGGCAGCTATTCAAGCGCATTAGCCAAGACCCTGAGCTAGCCAGTGATACGCCGCTGGACGGCTGGGTGCAGATGCCGGCCACGCGCGACAGCGAGACGGGCGTGAGCAAATACGGCCAGCTGGCTGGCAAGTATGTTTCGCCGGAAGTGAATGAGCATCTTGAGTACATGATGCGTGATCAGAATGAGGCCATGCGCCTGTACCGCAAAGCGGTCGGGCTATGGAAAGAAGGGAAAACGGCCCTTAATCCTGCCTCGCACATGAATAACATCATCGGCAATATGCATATGACCATGGCCGCCGGGGCTGGGCCGAAGTGGTGGGCTCGCGCAGCCACGCAGATGCGCAAGGGCGGCAAGTACTATCAGGAAGCCATCGACGGTGGGCTGCTTGGCAATGATGGCAATTTTGAGCTGGCCGAAATGATTGGCCAAATGCGGGATGGCCAGTCCTTCGCTGACGCCCAGAAAGGCCCGTTCGCCCGTTGGTTCGATAAGTTGTATGGCTCTGGCAATCCAGTGTTGCAAGCCATGCGCAATGCCTACGGCCAAGAAGATGCGATCTTTAAGCTGGCGCTGTATATGAAGGCACGCGAGGGCGGCGCCGATGAAAATACGGCAATGGATTATGCAGAAACCTTTGTGTTCAACTACGCCGATTTGCCCAAGGGCGTGCGCGTAGTTCGTGATCATGGCTTGCCGTTCTTTAGCTTTACCAGCAAGGCGATACCGGCTGCTGCACGCTTAGCGATGACCAAACCACACCGTATCGCGGGGATTGTGGGTGCCTGGTATGCAATCAATGCCTTGTCGTACATGCTGTTGGGCGGTACTGGCGATGAGGACAAAGAGCGCGATGCGATGAGCGACCAAATGAATGGCTATTCAGCCTGGGGTATTCCGCGCAATATCCGGCTGCCAATCAATGATGCCAATAGCGCGGCCATGTTCCTGGATATTTATCGCTATATGCCGTTGGGTGATTTCATGGAAATGCGTGAGCAGGCCAAGGCGGGTGGTGACTTGCCAAGCTGGGCACAGCCTGGTGGCCCGCTGTATGGTTTGTTTGCCACGTACATGATGAACCGCGATACCTTTACCGGCAAAGAGATTACAACCGAAGGCGATGAGCTATTGGGTGAAGCGGCTAAGAAGCGGGCGATGTCGGTCTGGTCGCAATGGGCGCCGAATATGCCATTCGTGCCAGGATCTTATTACTTCAACCGACTGGCCAACGGCGCGGTGAATGAGTTTGCCGATACGCCGCTAAGCGATGCGCTGATTGCGGCCGGCTATTCCGGCGAAAACCGCTGGGGCGATCCAGAAAAGCTAGGTGATGCCGCCTTGGGCGCAGTGGGGGTTAAGCTGCGCCGTGTCGATGTGGCCGAGGGGCAGCGGCGCAAACAGTTCGACAAAGCGCAAGAGGCCCGGAAGATGAATGAGGAAATCCGGCGCGTGAACCGTGATCAGTCCATACCTGTTGAGGCCCGCACCAAGAAGGTGAAGGAGCTCATCGAGCGGCGTGATGAACTCATCAAGCGCATGGATTAGCCTAGGTGATACCACAATGGGCGGAACTGATTATCAAGGGTTTCGCCCATGCCCACCGCTCAAAACTACAGCCCCACGGCTGATTTTTCCCAAGATGAAACCGTTAATGCGTCGGGGCGCTCCACGGTCAATACGACCAAGCTCGACACAGAGTTTGCCAATATCGCCACTTCGTTCAATGCGCTGAACGGCAATCTGCAAAAGCTGCAGCGCGATGATGGCAAGCTGGCTGATTACTTGGTTGAGCCCTACAACCTGAGTGACCGGCTGCGCTCGATTGTCTGTGGCGGGTGGAATCCACGGGGGAACTGGGCTGCAAATACCCAATACTCGCCACGCGATTTTGTGCTGGCGTCTGGCCTGCAGTTTGTCTGCATTGCCGGACACAAATCTGGCTCATCATTTGGTGGGGATAATGCTTTCTGGATGGCTGCAAGCTCGGCAATTGACGCCAGCAACGCGGCCGCACAGGCTAATGCTTCGGCTGTGTCTGCTGCAAGCTCGGCCAGCGCTGCATCAACAAGCGCGAGCGCAGCGGCGAATAGCGCAACCGCCGCAAGCAGCGCAGCAACAGCAGCTGGCGATAGCGCCAACTCGGCTAGTAATTCTGCAACTTCGGCGGCTAGTAGTGCTTCGGCGGCAGGATCAAGTGCAACATCTGCAGCAGAAAATGCAAGCATCGCAATCAACGCTGCATCTTCTGTTTATGGTGTGGCAGGTCGCAATATCATCATCAACGGCGATATGAGTTGGGATCAGGAGCGCGTGGGAGCGGTGGTAACACCAGCAACTACAGGTGCACTGGCCTATGTGTTGGATCAGGTTGCTCTGTTTAATTCTCAAGCCTCGAAAATCACATCCCAGCAAGTGGCTGACGCCCCTGTAGGCTTTAGCAAGTCTTTGAAGCTGGTCGTGGCGTCGGCGGTGACACCTTTGGCGGCTGACTACTTTCAGTGCGTTTTGCCAATTGAAGGCTCTAACGCCATAGAGCTTGCGTGGGGCGCAGCGACAGGGCGCGCAGTAACATTGCAGTTTCGCATTAAGGCGTCAGTGACTGGTACTTTTGCCGGATGCATCCGCAATGGCTCAGCACTTAATCGCAGCTATCTTTTCACCTATGTAGTCAGTTCTACAGGCTGGGCTGTGTTTAGCGTGACGATCCCCGCGGATGTTATCGGTTCTTGGGCGACTGATAATGCCCGTGCCTTTGATATCGTATTCGACTTGGGCAGCGGTTCAAACTTCAATGGAACAGCGAATACTTGGCAAGCAGGTAATCAAACACGCGTGTCGGGATCGATAAACTGGATTGCCAACACTGGGGCAACATGGCAGATCACTGGTGTCAAACTCGAAGCTGGCTCAGTTGCTACACCGTGGACTCCACATTGGGGGCGTTGGGGTGGAGAGCAGCAAGCAGCGCTTCGCTATTACCAGCGATTTACTTTGTCTGTCGTGGGTACTGGCAATGTTCGCTACGTTACTGCGTCTAGTATTCTTCGTGCGCCTATGCGCTCTGCACCAACCCTTATAACTAGAGACAATGCAGGAACAGCCGGCATGTGTTCCGTCGATGCGGCTAACGGGGTATCAGCAGTAATGTCAAGTTTTGGCGGTAGTGATTCTGTTCGCGCTCAAGTGAATAACGTTCTGGTCGCTGTAGATAGCTTTGTAGTGTTTAACTGCACAGCAGATGCGAGGATGTAATGTACCAACTCATTCTGAACTCAGACTGTGTGTTAAGAGTAGCCGATCATGCTTGTATCCCAAACGACCCATTGAATGCTGATCGCGCCGCATATGACAAGTGGCTTGCTGCCGGTAATACGCCTCAAGCCGCTGACCCTGTTGAGCCTGTCGTGCCTGAAAGCATAACCCGCTACAAAGGAAAAATGCATCTATTGGCAATCGGTGAATACGACAGCATTAAGGCTGATGTTGATAGTCCAGCGTCGCCAGAGGCTTTGCGTGTTGGGTTCTATGATGCGCAGGACTGGCGGCGGGACTCACCGTTGATTGCGGCCATTGCGGAGAAAAGGAAATGGAGTGACAAGTATTTAGACCAGCTTTTCATGCAGGCCAGCCAGATCCCCTAATCCAAGTCGCATGGATTACTAGCCGTAAGCCCAAAATGCCCTACATACAGGGCATTTTTTACGCCCGTTGATTTCAATCTTTCAGGGCGACGCAATGAGCGGATTATTAGAAGAAGTGGGGGAGGTAGCGCATGGCGGCCAGCCGACGCCAAGCTGGGAGCAGTACTACCACATTGAAACCCGTGTCCGGCAGATCGAGCATCGCCTTGAATTATTTTCGACGGCCGAGCGGCGCATCGAAGCCATCAGCGGTGATCTGGCCCAAATCAAGATTCAGGTGGAAGCGCACCACCAGCACGTCACCGAGGTGAAGCAGCTGCTGGAAGACATCAAGGAATTGCTGCAGGTCTACGAAAACGCCCGCGGGACGGTGACGATTCTGGCGGCGCTGGGTGGCCTACTCAAATGGGTGGCCGGGGTAGGGGCCGCGTGCGTTGTGTTGTGGGTGTGGCTCAAGACGGGGATCAAATCATGAAGATTAATGACTTGCTTGATCATGTAGTTGGCTTGGAAGGCGGCTATGTGAACGATCCAAACGACAGCGGCGGCGAAACAATTTGGGGTATTACCATCGCTGTGGCGCGGGAAGAGGGCTACACCGGTCGCATGCAGGATATGACGCGCGAACAGGCTAAACAGATTTACCTGAAACGCTACTGGATTAAGCCCAAGTTTGCCGATGTCGGCGCCCGATCTCAGGCTGTGGCGGCTGAGCTATTTGATACTGGCGTGAACTGCGGTACTGCTACTGCCGGCATGATGCTGCAGCGAGCCTTGAACGTGATGAATAACCAGGCGGCGTTTTATCCTGATTTAAAAGTGGATGGTGCTATTGGCCCTGCCACACTCGCTGCACTGGATAAATTTCTGGCCAAGCGTGGGGCAGATGGTGAGGCTGTGATGCTTAAAGCCTTGAACTGCCTGCAGGGCGAGCGCTACATCGATCTGGCCGAGCGTCGGCAGAAAGATGAGGCCTTTATTTATGGCTGGATTCGTAACCGGGTGGTGATCTAAATGACCTTCGACTGGAAAAAAACCATAGGCGCCATTGCGCCGACTATAGGTACTGCCTTGGGTGGCCCGTTGGGCGGGCTGGCCGGTGCGGCTCTGGCCTCTGTACTGGGTGTTGAAAACGACCCAGAGCAAATTGGCGCGGCGGTGGCCAATGCCACACCCGAGCAGCTGCTGGCCATTCGCCAGGCAGATAATCAATTCAAGCTGCAGATGGCTGAGCTTGGGTTTAAGAGCGTGGCTGATCTGGAAAAGATCGCGGCGGACGACCGGGCCAATGCGCGTTCGCGTGAGATAGCGCTGAACGACTGGATGCCGAAAGCGCTGGGGCTGCTGGTAGTGGCGGGGTTCTTCGGCGTGATCGGCCTGCTGGTGGCCTATGGTCTACCAAAGAGCGGTAGCGATTCGCTTTTGGTGCTCGTTGGCGCGTTGGGGGCAGCGTTTGGCTCAATCGTGCAGTATTACTATGGTTCGAGCGCAGGTAGTGCAGCCAAGTCTCGCGCGATCGAGCAGCTCAAGTCATCGACTTGATAAACCGAAGCACATAGCCATGGCGCTTGCGGGCCAGCCTGATTTCCCTGATCCGCTGCATTAGGTTCTTCGGCCGCTCGATGCGTGGGGCATGGCCAAGGACTTTGCCTGATTTGTAGATACACAGAATCGGGTCGTAGGTGAACGGGTCACGGGAAAGAATCACCGCATACGAGCGACCGTTTTTCTTGTTGGACCAATACAACATATGCCACCTATGAGCGAAAGTTCATAAGTGGCATTTTCTTTTATGGCGCCGGCAATAGCCCGCCACCGATCTTTACTCGGGTTGCGGAAGATAAACGGTGCGCAATGTTGCGATTAATGTTCCGATTCTGGGGCAGAAAACAGGGCTAATAGGCATAAAAAAAGCCACTTAGATTTCTCTAAGTGGCTGATTTTATTGCTTAAAATTGGTGGAGGTGGGGGGAGTTGAACCCCCGTCCAGAAGCACTCTACAGTGAGTTCTACATGCTTAGTCTAGCCATTTGGATTTAACACTGAGTCACGCCGACCGACAGGCTTGAACAGTGCGAGTTACCTTAAGTTTAACCCCCGGCCAAGTAACCCGACCTGAGGCGATCCCATCTAAATGACTCTACTGCTGGTTTGACCCAGCCCGCCCGATGGGCCCTGCGGTGTAGAGTCTAGCTTAAGCAGCTAGAGCGTAAGTTTCGTCGTTTGCGACTATTTTGGTTCAGTGTTTTACGGGTAGTCTGAGAACCCGGCATGCCCCCATCCGCTTTGCAACCCCTGTCGAAACCATGGCACCCCCGGTTCGAGGTCTTCATGCGGCATGAAGAAAACAGATTGTAACCCGAATCAGTCTAAATGAGCCAGCAATTCCAGTGGATGGGCGATGGCCAGATCGGCGCCCCAGGCTTCGGGCTGGTCGGTAGCGCTGATATAGCCATAGCGCGCCAGTACGGTGGTCATACCCACTTTGCGTCCCGCTTCGATATCGCGCTCGGCATCGCCCACATACAGGCATTCGGCCGGATCTAGCCCTAACTCCGCCGCGGCATGCAGCATGGGTTTGGCATCAGGCTTGGGTATACCCACGGTATCCCCGGAAACACAGGTCTGCGGCGGGATAGGGAGGGGGAGTAATTCCACCAGCGGATCGGTAAAGCGCATTGGCTTGTTGGTGATAATACCCCAAGCCAGCCCGCGGGCATGGATGCCCTCGATCAGTTCGCGCACGCCATCAAATAGTGTGGTTTGCCCGCAAAGGTCTTGCTCGTAGTGATCGAGAAAGCGCGCGCGTAATTCGGCAAAGCGCGCATCGGCGGGCGTTACGCCAAAGCCCAGTTCCAAAAGGCCGCGAGCGCCGTGGCTGGCCAGTGGGCGAATGGCGCTGTAGGGCTGGGCGCTAATGCCTTCTTCGGCCAGCAGGCGGTTCAGTGCGGCGCCCAGATCGGGTGCGGTGTCGGCCAGTGTGCCATCCAGATCGAACAACACGCCGCGAATCGGTTTAGACATGGGCTTTCCTTGTGGCCACCAGATAGTTCACATCGGTATCGTCGCCCAGTTTGTACACATCAGTGAGCGGGTTGTAGCTCATGCCGGTGAGGGCCACGGTATCCAGGCCGGCCGTGCGCGTCATGCGCGCCAGCTCCGATGGTTTGAGGAACTTGCTGTATTCATGCGTGCCGCGCGGCAGCATATTCAGTACATATTCTGCGCCCACGACGGCCAGCAAATACGCTTTCGGGTTGCGATTGATGGTGGAGAAAAACACCCAGCCGCCCGGCTTGACCAAGCGGGCGCAGGCGGCAACCACGCTGGCTGGCGAGGGCACGTGCTCCAGCATTTCCATGCAGGTGACCACATCAAAGCTTTCCGGGCATTCTTCGGCCAGCGCTTCCACCGGCACTTTGCGGTAATTGAGAGTCAGGCCGCTGTCGGCGCCGCGCTCCAGCAGGTGCAGCTTGGCGACTTTC
Source organism: uncultured Chitinibacter sp. (assembly GCF_945957625.1). Classification (NCBI taxonomy): domain Bacteria; kingdom Pseudomonadati; phylum Pseudomonadota; class Betaproteobacteria; order Neisseriales; family Chitinibacteraceae; genus Chitinibacter; species uncultured Chitinibacter sp. The sequence continues at coordinate 160,576 of NZ_CAMFLP010000003.1, read as the reverse complement.
AGCGATTTATCGGCCAGATCAATGCCGGTGACGTCGGCGCCACGCTCGGCCATGCCTTCCGACAAAATGCCGCCGCCGCAACCCACATCCAGAATCTTCAGCCCAGCCAGCTCGGCATTTTGCCCAGCGTGTTGGGCAATAAAGCCCAGCCGCAGCGGGTTGATGTCGTGCAGCGGTTTGAATTCGCTGGTTTTGTCCCACCATTTGTGGGCCAGCGCAGAAAACTTGGCGATTTCTGCTTCATCAACATTGATGTGTTCGGTAGTTTGCTCTGGGGTATTGCTCACAATGCTAATCCTTATAAGGTCTACGCGCGTATACCCGCGCTAATCTTGCTTTGCCATTGTCGTGCTTTGGCCTGAACTTGCGCCAGATTCAAACTTTGATGCTGGCCGTGGCGATATACGGCGCGGCCAGCAATCCAGACATCGCTCACCTGCTGGCGATCGGCGGCGTACACCAGATGCGAGACCGGATCGTAACATGGCTGGGTGCCCACCGCGGAGAGATCCACGGCGATCAAATCGGCTTGTTTACCAACTTCCAGTGAGCCCAAGCGATCTTCCTGCTGCAAAGCGCGGGCGCCATTGAGCGTGGCCATTTCCAGCGCCTGCCAAGCCGGAATCGCTTCCGGATCGCCGCTCTGGCCCTTGGCCAGCAAGGCCGCCAGCCGCAGCTCGGCCAGCATATCGAGTTTATTGTTGCTGGCTGCACCATCGGTGCCAATGCCCACATTCACGCCGGCCGCCAGCTGCGCCTGAATTCGCGCCAGCCCCGAGGCGAGCTTTAGATTGCTGGCCGGGTTGTGCGCAATATGCACGCCTTTTTTGGCCAAGAGTGCGATCTCGCTATCGGTGGTGTGGACCATGTGTGCCGCCACCAGCGGGCTATCCAAGAGGCCCAGCCCGGCTAGCCGCTCTAGCGGGCGCACACCGTATTCTTTCTGGCTGGTGTTAATTTCATCCAGTGTTTCGTGGATATGGCAGTGAATGCCGAGATTAAGTTCATCCGCGAGGGTTATCACGCGCTGGAAGGTGGCATCGCTCACCGTGTAGGGCGCATGTGGCGCCAAGGTGAATTGCAGTAGTTTCTCGCCGGCAAATTCGGCCTGGCTTTTTAATGCTTTGCCAATGTAATCATCGGCATTGCTGGCATAGGGGGTGGGGAACTCGAGAATCGAGCAGCCGATGGTCATGCGAAAACCGCTGGCCAGTGCTGCACGAGCCACAGCGCTGTGATGGAAATACATGTCATTACAGCTGGTGGTACCGCCGGCAATCATCTCGGCAATCGCCAGCTGCGTGCCATCAAACACAAAATCATCGCTGACATGCGCGCCTTCGGCCGGCCAGATGTGCTCTTGCAGCCAGCGCATCAGTGGCAAATCATCGGCATAACCGCGCAATAGCGTCATGGCCGAGTGGGCGTGCAGATTAATCAGCCCGGGTAGCAGTGCGTGTTGGGGTAATTCGTGGTGGCGTGCCGCGGGATAGGCGGCTATTGCTTGTTCGCGCGGCAAAATGGCGCTGATTCGCTCATCGGTAATGACCAGCGCATGCTCGGTCAGTACGGTGTGGTGGGGAACTACCGGAATTAGCCAGCGCGGAAAGAGGATATCGGTCGCCATGATGAGCTCGAAAAAGCAGATGGCTTATTTTATCAGGCTAGCAGGGGGCCTGAAATGCGAAAAGCCGACCAATCGGTCGGCTTTTCGCTAATTCGGAAAATTCCGAATTATTTAGCAGCTTCAGAAGCAGCAGAAGCTTCAGGAGCAGCAGCAGCTTCAGAAGCAGCAGAAGCTTCAGCAGCTGGAGCAGAAGCTTCAGCAGCAGGAGCAGAAGCTTCAACTACAGCAGAAGCAGCTTCAGTAGCTTCTTCTTTTTTGCCACAAGCAGACAGAGCAACAGCCAACAGAGCAGCAACGAGCAGAGATTGTTTCATTTTGAAATCCTTTTCGAAAAGATTAACTAAAAAGTTTCGGTAACCGGCCAATTGGCCAATCGCCTAAATTCACTTCGGCGTGAGGTGTTTCACAACCAACGCTGCGAATTCTAATCAGCTCGTCGGTAAATTGCTAGTGCTGCAAGCGGCTTTTGGCCTTAAAAATGCAATGTAAACTGCTACTCCGTGTAACGCCGTGTACATCCTTATAAATCAAGACGTTGCGAAGCGCTAATCGGTAAGGATTGCGCCCAGAGTGTGGCAAAAAGTTGGCTCAATTGAGTGGCATATTGGCGCTGACTACCCCATTCACCCCGAAACCAGTCGTAATGATGGCGTTCCAGATAATGTAAATGATCGGCAATCAGCCAGCCTTTTGGCTGGTGGCGTAACTCAGCGGGAATTAAGCGCACTTCAATTAAATGCGCAAATCGTTCGGCCAGTTGTGTAAAGCGCGGGCAGCCGGTGCGCAGATAATCTTCGCGGGCCAGCAGCAGTTGCAGCCGCCCCGGCGAGGGCTGAGTAAAAAAGCGCCACAAGCGCTGCTGGTTGGCCGCGCTGCCTAGCCCCATCTCGCTGGCATCGTTTTCGCTGATTTGCAGGGTATGGCTGGCCAGATCAAATAATTGATCGATCCCAGCTTGATACCCTGCGCGGGTATCAAAGCGTTCGCGTTGCGCTGCCGTGTCAGCCATGGTTGGCGGGGGCCAGATAGCCGTATTCGTGATAGGTATATAAGACTTCGAGCAAAGCCTCGTCGTATTCACCGCCGGGCAAGCTGCGCTGATCGGCCAGCGCGCGCAGCTGCGCGAGCTCGGTGGCGCTGAGGCTGGCTAGCTCATCGGCTTCCAGTGCTTCGCCATTCAGATAAATGCCTTGTTCGTTGTAGAGCATTTGTGATTTCAGATTCAGCGTCACCCCGTGGCTAGCCACGGCGGCGACAAAATCGTCGTATTCGAGTGGGTCGCTGTGCTGGTCAAAAAACACATGCGGCTTGGGCTCGGAGAAATAGCGGCCGATAAAATCCTGCACCATGTGTTCATCCCAGCGGATTTGCGTAAGCATCTGCTGAATACGCGCGGTAAATTGCGCATCAATCTGCGCCGGGGTGGTGGTGACTTGCGCGTCGGGGTCGCTGTACATGCCATCGAGGCACAATTCATCCTGCAGGTATTCCAGAAATTTACTGGCGATTTCCTGGGTTTTCGGCGCGCGAAACCCCACCGAATACGTCATGCCCGGCTCAAGGGCAACGCCATAGTGCGCATATTTGGGCGGCAGATACAGCATATCGCCGTGTTCCAGTATCCATTCCTGCTCGGGGTTGAATTCTTTCAGGACCCGGATTGGGGCGTCTTCGATAAAGCCCATCGCGTCGTCGCTGGAAATTTGCCAGCGTTTTTTGCCGCCCACCTGCAACAAAAACACATCATAAGAATCATAATGCGGGCCGACTGTGCCGCCGGGTGGGGCGTAGGAGATCATCACGTCATCCAGCCGGGCATAGGGCAGGAAATTAAACTGGTATAAAAACTCGGCGATGTGCGGCACCTGATGGTTCACATCTTGTACCAAGATGGTCCAGTCGGTTTCAGGCAACCGCTTGAGGCGGCTGGGGCTAAACGGGCCGCGCTCGAGCGTCCAGCGGCCGTTTTGCTGGGTAATCAGCCGCGATTCGATGTCGTCGCGCTGGGCAAATTCGCTTAAGCGGGCAAAATCGATCAGCTCGGGAAAGCGATCCCAGGCCTGGCGAATCAGCAGCGGTTTTTTCTGCCAGTATTCGGCCAGAAAGGTTTCAGGGCTGATTCCGCCGAGCAGCGGGGCATGGAAAGCTGTTTTACGCATCGCGAGTGACTATAAAGAAAACCATAACAAAGACTATTATCGCACCGACTGGAGAATTCATGCTGAATGCCGGAGACCTGGCACCGGACTTTGCCTTGCCGGATGCCGCCATGGACATGGTGCAATTGAGCCAGTTTCGTGGCCAGCGCAATGTCGTGTTGTACTTTTTTAACAAAGATCACACCCCGGGCGGCATTGTCGAGGCGGTGGAGTTTTCCGATCGGGTTGACGCATTTGCGCAATACCAGACGATTATTCTCGGGGTTAGCTCGGATGACTGTCTGTCGCACGACAGCTTTATCGATGAGCAAGGTTTGGCGTTTGATCTGCTGGCCGACACCGAGCTGGAAGTCAGCCGTCTGTATCATGCCGTGCACGAATGGGAAGCGCAGGGCATGGTAAGATACGGCATTGAGCGCTCTACCTTTGTGATCGATCAGGCTGGCGTGATCCGCCACGCTCTGTATCACGTATCGCCCAAAGGCCATGCGGCCGAAATACTAAATCTTGTCAAACAGCTAGGATAATCCAACTATGCAAATCGCTAAAAATTCCGTTGTTACACTGCACTATCAGATGTTCGACGCAGAGGGCAACCAACTGGACAAAACCGAAGAGCCGATTGCATATCTGCATGGCGGTTATGACAATATCCTGCCGCTGGTTGAAGAAGCGCTGCACGGCAAAACCACCGGTGATCTGGTAGAAGTGAGCATGTCGGCTGACGACGCTTTCGGCGAATTCGACCCAGAACTCGTACGCGACGAAGAGAAAGATCAGTTCCCACCTGAAGTATCCGTGGGCATGATGTTTGAAGCGGATGATCCAGAAACCGGCGAAATCATTCTGTTCCGCGTGACTGAAATCGAAGGCAACCGCGTGACTGTGGATGGCAACCACCCATTTGCCGGCATGAACATTGTGTTCAAAGCCCAAGTGACTGATGTGCGTGAAGCCAGCGCCGAAGAAATCGCGCACGGCCACGTGCACGGTGAACACGGCCACCACCATTAATCTGTGCTAGCGATGGCAGCATGGCTGTCATCTCTGCGCGGTAATATTCACGGCGATCTCTTCAGGTCGCCGTTTTTCATACCCTGCCAAGCTGGCGTTTTCGCAGTTGTTGCAAACTTGCAACCGCCTGTCATGTAAGTTTAATGTGCGCACAGCTGAGCCAAGTCCCGCTTTGCTTGGTTTGCCGGCCTACCCACCACCGCTGGTCCGCTAGCACATCGCGCGCCTGTTGCACTAGTCCCCCACTTTCCCCTAGTATTTGTGCCAACAAGGTGAGCTCAACACAAGATGTTGTGTTTCCCCACAAACTATACACAGACTTATACACAAGGATCCGTGCATGTACGCTACGCTTGAAAGTACCCCAGCCAGCCGCAACGAGAATGCCGAAGTACCGGCGCTGTCGCACGATGCTGCGCAGTACGCCAACTACAAGATTATCCGTCGCAATGGCGCGGTGGTGCCTTTTGAGCCCACCAAGATCACCGTGGCGCTAACCAAGGCCTTTATCGCCGTACAGGGTAGCCATGCCGCTTCCAGCGCGGCGGTGCGTGAGCTGGTGGCGCGTCTGACGGATGCTGCGGTGAGCGCGCTGATGCGCCGCAAGCCCGATGGTGGCGCGATCCATATCGAAGACATCCAAGATCAGGTTGAGCTGGCGCTGATGCGCTCGGGCGAACACGACGTGGCGCGTGCCTATGTACTGTATCGCAATGAGCGTCAGCGCGAGCGCGCGGCCGCCCGTCAGGATCAGCCGGCCGAGCAGCAACACGCGATCAATGTGCAATACGAAGATGGCTCTAGCCGCCCGCTGGATATCAGCAAGCTCAAAGCGCTGATCGCCTCTGCGTGTACGGGTCTGGAAGCCTACACCGACCAAGAACAAATCTTGGCCGAAACCCTGAAAAACCTCTACGACGGCGTACCAGCCGAAGAGCTGCGCAAATCCACCGTATTGGCGGCGCGTACCTTCCTGGAAGTCGACCCAGCCTATACCCAAGTCACCGCCCGTCTAGTGCTGCACAGCCTGCGCCGCGAAGTGCTGGGTGAAGAAGTGAGCCACGAAGAGATGGCTACGCGCTACGCTGAGTATTTCCCGCGCTATGTGAAAAAAGGCATCGATGCCGAGCTGCTGGATGAAAAACTGGCCCAGTTCAACCTGGAAAAACTCGCGGCCGCGCTGGATCACAACCGCGATTACCAGTTCGGTTACCTCGGCCTGCAAACCCTGTACGACCGCTATTTCCTGCATATCGAAGATCGCCGCATCGAACTGCCGCAAATCTTCTTTATGCGCGTGGCCATGGGCCTGGCGCTGAACGAAATCAATCGTGAAGAGCGCGCCATCGAGTTCTACAACGTGTTGTCGAGCTTCGACTTCATGAGCTCAACCCCGACGCTGTTCAACTCGGGTACCCGTCACAGCCAGATGTCGAGCTGCTACCTGACCACCGTACCGGATGATCTGGATGGCATTTTCGAAGCGCTGAAAGAAAACGCCTTGCTGTCAAAATTCGCCGGTGGCTTGGGCAATGACTGGACCAACGTTCGTGCGATGGGCAGCCACATCAAGGGCACCAACGGCAAATCACAAGGCGTGGTGCCATTCCTGAAAGTGGTGAACGACACTGCCGTGGCCGTAAACCAGGGTGGTAAACGCAAGGGCGCCGTGTGTGCCTACCTGGAAACCTGGCACGCCGACATCGAAGAATTCCTCGAGCTGCGTAAAAACACCGGTGATGATCGTCGCCGTACCCACGACATGAATTCAGCCAACTGGATTCCTGATCTGTTTATGAAGCGCGTGATGGAAGGCGGCGAGTGGACTTTGTTCAGCCCATCCGAAGCCAGCGATCTGCACGATAAAGTCGGCAAAGCCTTTGAAACCGCCTACCTGAACTACGAAGCCAAAGCGGCCCGTGGCGAAATGCGCGTGGCGAAGAAAATCCCGGCGCTGACGCTGTGGCGCAAAATGCTGACCATGCTGTTCGAAACCGGCCACCCATGGATCACGTTCAAAGACCCATGCAATATCCGCAGCCCGCAGCAACACGTTGGCGTCGTGCATTCGTCGAACCTATGTACCGAGATCACCCTGAACACCAACGACGAAGAAATCGCCGTATGTAATCTGGGCTCGATCAATCTGTACAACCACCTGAAAAATGGTCAGCTCGACGCAGAGAAACTGTCGCGAACGGTGAAAACCGCGATGCGCATGCTCGACAATGTGATCGACATTAACTTCTACCCGGTGCGCAAAGCACGCAATGCCAATCTGAAACACCGTCCGGTGGGTCTGGGCATTATGGGCTTCCAGGATTGCTTGCACGCCCTGCGCGTACCGTATGCCTCAGAGGCGGCGGTGGAATTTGCCGATCTGTCGATGGAAACCGTGGCCTACCACGCGTACTGGGCCTCGACTGAGCTGGCGCAAGAGCGCGGCACTTACGGCAGCTACAAAGGCAGTCTGTGGGATCGTGGCATTTTGCCGCAAGACTCACTGCGCCTGCTGGAAGAAGAGCGCGGCGGCTATCTGGAAGTGGATCGCAGCTCGCGGCTGGATTGGACCATGCTGCGCGACCGCATCGCCGCCTACGGCATGCGCAACTCCAACTGCCTGGCCATCGCGCCTACCGCCACCATCTCCAACATCATTGGCGTGGATGCGTGTATCGAGCCGACTTACCAGAATCTGTACGTGAAATCGAATCTGTCCGGCGAATTCACCGTCATCAACGAACACCTGGTGCGCGATCTGAAAGCACGTGGCCTGTGGGATGAAGTGATGGTGTCGGATTTGAAATACTTCGATGGCTCGGTGCAGCGCATTGATCGTATTCCGCACGATCTGAAAGAGCTGTATGCCACCGCTTTCGAGATGGATCCGAAATGGCTGGTGGAAGCCGCTTCACGTCGCCAGAAATGGATCGACCAAGCGCAATCGCTGAACATCTACATGGCCGGTGCTTCGGGTAAAAAACTGGACGAGCTGTATAAACTCGCCTGGACGCGTGGCCTGAAAACCACTTACTACCTGCGCACGCTGGCAGCCACTTCGGCCGAGAAATCGACCGGCCGTGGCGGTGAGCTCAATGCCGTACCGGTGGATGGTGGCTACAACGCCGCTGCTGCAGCCCAAGCGGCGATTGCGGCCGCTGCAGTGGCGGATGCTACGCCAGCGACCGATGCGAAGTTCTGCTCGATTGATAATCCAGATTGCGAGGCGTGTCAGTAATATGGATATGCCCCGAAGTTTTCGGGGCATAAAAAAACCCCACCATGTTTCAGCATGGCAGGGTTTCCTGAAAAGCATGGTAGTGAGGTGTCCCTCTGCTTCCAATTATTGCTCTTCAAATTCCTTGGGGAAGGAAGATTTGATGTTAGCACTGATTGGTTTTGCAATCACCTCCAATCTACAGACGGCGTTAGTTTTCACACACAGTCTGTTTTCATAGATAAGGAGGTTTTATGCACAAGCTTAAAACTGTACCGGTCTGTGCTTATGTCCGCATGCGCAATGGTCGCCGTGAGGATGTATGTGCACACACCCGCTCATTACCTGATCGTTAATAAGGTTTGAGTCGAAAGGTGAACTCGATTTTTCGGGTTCACCAAATCAAAGTTTGAATCATTCAGTTTTAACATAAGGATTTTTACAATGCCGAATCAATGGGTTGTGCCGCACAATGGTGCGTGGGCTGTTCGTGGTGAAGGTAGCAAGAAGGTAACAAAACAATTTTCACATCAGGCGACTGCGATAGCAGAAGGCAAGCAAATCGCAAAAAACCAAGGTGTGGAATTAATTGTGCAAGGGAAAAATGGTCAAATTCGTGAGCGTAATACTTACGGTAAAGATCCTTTTCCACCTAAAGGCTGATGTTAGTGCCTGCGGCACCATTGTTTAGGTGCCGCTACCCGCGGCGGGGATGACTTTCTTTGCGTCGCCAAAGAAAGTCATCAAAGAAAGGCGCCCCCCGCCTGCGGCCCTCCGGGCTTCCCTCGGTCGGTCGCGAGCCAAACGATAAAGCAGTTTGTCTCGCTCCACTTCCTCGGCGATGGGCGAAAGGGGTTTAAACCCCAGCGCAATCAGCGTGGTACTGCCGTAGGGTGGGTATATGCCTGAAAAGCATTTTGAACATTGCTAGCATTGATATACCCCGGTGCCGCATAGCGGTGCCGATATTTAAGACGTTTCGGTGAGGCGTTTAAAATATCGGTGATCCCGATTTTAAATTTATGCAAAAGTCGCCTAGCAAGGCACTTTGTCGCAGCCTGTACAAGTCGTACGGCCAGACAAAGTAACGCAGCTAGGTGAGTTTTGCTTTAACAGATAGGAATGATTGTGACCCAACACCCGCTCGACCTTCTCATCGCTCGCCTGCCCAAGGCTGAGCTGCATCTGCATATCGAAGGCTCGCTCGAGCCCGAGATGATGTTTGCGCTGGCGCAGCGCAATGGCGTGGCTTTGCCTTACGCCGATGTGGCGGCGGTGCGCGCGGCGTATGAGTTTGATAGCCTGCAATCCTTCCTCGATCTTTACTATGCGGGCGCCTCGGTGCTGCTCACCGAGCAAGATTTTTACGATCTGACTTGGGCCTACCTCGAAAAAGCCCACGCCGATCAGATCGTGTACACCGAGATTTTCTTCGATCCGCAAACCCACACCGCGCGCGGTATTGATTTTGCCGTACCGCTCGCAGGCATCCACCGCGCTTTGCGCGATGGCGAAGCCAAGCTGGGCATTAGCTTTAAGCTGATCATGTGTTTCCTGCGTCATCTGTCGGAAGCAGATGGCTTCGCCACGCTGGCGCAGGCCGAGCCGTATCTAGATCAAATCGACGGTGTCGGGCTGGATTCCAGCGAAATGGGCCACCCGCCCAGCAAGTTTGCGCGGCTGTTTGCCCGTTGCGCCGAGCTGGGCTTGCCCGCCGTGGCGCATGCCGGCGAAGAAGGCCCCGCCAGCTATATCTGGGAAGCGCTCGATCTGCTCAAATCACGCCGCATCGATCATGGGGTGCGCTGCACCGAAGACCCGGCGCTGGTGGCGCACCTCGCCGCCGAGCAAGTGCCGCTCACCGTCTGCCCGCTATCCAATTTAAAACTCTGCGTGGTCACCGATCTGGCGCAACACAATCTGCGCCAGCTCTTGCAAGCCGGCCTGTGCGCGATGGTGAATTCGGATGATCCGGCCTATTTTGGCGGCTATCTCAATCAGAATTTCTACGCCTGTCGGCAGGCGCTGCAACTGAGCGCCGACGAAATTGTCCAACTGGTGCGCAATAGTTTCGCCGCCAGCTGGTTGCCCGCGGCGCAGCAAGCGCACTGGCAAGCCCAAATTACCCAAGTGCTGGCCGACCATCAGGCCGCCCACGCTTAAACCGGAAATGGCCGCCATGTTCAAACTCTGCCAACGTCTATCCCTCATCGCGCTGCTGGCCGCGCTGACGGCCTGCGCCAATCTGGCCGCGCCCAAGGTGAATCTGGTGCAAGATGGCCAGCTGCAGCCGCCGGCCGGGCAGGGGATTGCCGTACTGGCTTTCACCGCGCAGAGCTTTGATCGTGATACCGCCGAGGCTCGCCTGCAGCTCGATGGCCCCGCCGGCCGCCAATGGCTGCAGCTGCGCTTGGTCACCGACTTTATCCGCGCCCCCGGCCAGCAAAGCAACCCCAGCGGCCGACTGTTTGTACTGCCGCTGCCCGCCGGTGAATATCGCCTCGCCAATATCTACGGCAGCTGGCGCCGGCCCGGGAATAGCTTTGATTTATTCGGCAACTGGGAAAACGTCTTTGTGCCGCTCGATCAGCGCTTTACCGTCCGCGCGGGCGAAGTGCAATACCTCGGCGAAATTCACCTGCAGATGAATTACCAATCCACGGTCGATTACCGGCAGGATTTCGCCCGCGACCAATACGAATTGCAGCAGCGCCATGGCGTGAGCCGCACCGAGAATATCCGCCAGCAACCGTTGGCCAAGCCCTCAACCTGATTCCACCACCGAATGCGCAGCCCGCGCCGCCACTCGGTACCGAATCAACCGTAATGAACAGCAATCAACAATAGTCAGAACAGAAAGGAACCACGATGCTCAGCTTTGACGACGCCATCACCACCCGCACCGCCAGCGGCCAAGCCCCAGCCCAAGGCGGCCAGCCCGTACCGGCCCGCATCACCGCCGACGACAAACGCGTAATCAACGGCACCACCGACGTGAATCAACTGGTGCCGTTCAAGCACAAATGGGCGTGGGAAAAATACCTGGCCCAGTGCGCGAACCACTGGATGCCGCAAGAAGTAAACATGCAGCGCGACATCGAGCAATGGAAAACCGGCCAGCTCACCGAAGACGAAATGCGCATCGTGAAGCGCAACCTCGGCTTCTTCGTCACCGCCGACTCGCTCGCCGCCAATAACATCGTGTTGGGCACCTATCGCCAGATCACCTCACCCGAATGCCGCCAGTTCCTGCTGCGCCAAGCCTTCGATGAGGCCATCCACACCCACGCCTACCAATACATCGTGGAATCGCTGGGTCTGGACGAAGGCGAAGTGTTCAACGCCTACAACGAAGTGAAATCGATCCGCGACAAAGATCATTTCCTGATGCCTTTCATCGACGTACTGACCGATCCGGCCTTCAAAACCGGCTCGCTCGAAACCGATCAACAGCTGCTGCGCTCGATCATCGTCTTTGCCTGCATCATGGAAGGCCTGTTCTTCTATGTCGGCTTCGTACAAATCCTGGCGCTGGGCCGTCAAAACAAAATGACCGGCGCCGCCGAGCAATATCAATACATCCTGCGCGATGAATCGATGCACTGCAATTTCGGTATCGACCTCATCAACACCATCAAGCTGGAAAACCCGCTCTTGTGGACTGAGTCATTCAAGCAAGAAATCTACGGCCTATTCCAAAAAGCCGTCGATCTGGAATACGCCTACGCCGAAGACACCATGCCACGCGGTGTATTGGGCCTGAATGCCAGCCAGTTTAAAGAATACCTGCGCTTTATCGCCAACCGTCGGTTGGTGCAGATTGGTTTGAACGAGCTGTTCCCGGGTGCGAATAATCCATTCCCATGGATGTCGGAAATGATCGACTTGAAGAAAGAGAAGAATTTCTTTGAGACTCGGGTGACGGAGTATCAGACGGGTGGGGCGTTGAGCTGGGATTAAGTCTTACTTTTTAAAGTTGCAAAAGGTCGCCGTTGGCGGCCTTTTTTATGGTGTTTAATATGCTTCAGTCTAGCGTTCTTATATTGCTGAGTACATTTTTAGGTTGTCTATTTTTATATTTATTTATTTTGTTTTTTGGTGTGGGTGGTTATGTCTGGAGGTTGCTGAGGTTGTTGTACAGCTTTTTTATGATAATTGCCAATTGGTTTAGTACTACTAAGCTATTTTATTGTTTGAAGGCTTTGATTTCTGAATTTAATAATTTTATTTTTAATTGTGTTGACTCAAATAGGTACACTAGTGTTGTTTTGTGGTCTTGGGTTGTTCTGGCGCCCTTGTTGTATTTGGTTTTTTCTCGTGATTATATTGATCCGTTTTTTGAGATATCAATTTTTGTCTTGACTGGTAGCTTCTCTTTTTTTGTAATTGCGTGTTTCTTGTTGGAGGTTGATTTCATTAAGGGTTTGTTAGGTAGTCCCGCGGTTAAAACATTCTCCCTTGTTTTATTTTTGTGTGTTTTATGGATGTCTAGGGTTTCAACTTCTGAGGTTTTGAACTCAGCGTATGCAGTAAGTTCCTCTAACTTTCCTTTTGCTATGTCTGCTGGTGTTTTTATAAAAACATTTGGATTTTTATCTGTTCCATTTGTTTTGTTGGCACTTTTCTTTGAGTTTTCGATGATTTTTGTTCAGGGAGTAACTGGTAAGGGGGTTAAAGGTATTGTTCGTTTCTTTTGTTTTCTGATTTCTGCGGTCGTTATGCTTTATTTTTCATGTATTAGTGCTTCATATGTAGGTCTTTCAGATAGGACGAAATTTTTTATTGTTAGAATGGCGTATGATTTTGATTTCGTTTCTAATTTTAGGTGCGATATAAAATATGATGGAAAAGATGAAGCCAAATGGCGAGTTGCATATGTCGGGGATTCACAGAGTCGTGCGATCTATGTTAGAGAATTGCCGGATATACCAAAAGCTATAAGATTACTTACTGCTAGTGAGGCGCAAAAATATATTCCTTCGCCTATAAATACTAAATTAATTAACTGCAATTAGCTCCGTAGGGCGTAATCGCCGTAGGCATTACGCCGCATGCAAACTGTTTGGCGTATTTCCGCTTCGCGTCGAATACGCCCTGCCTGTTAAATACAAACCGCTGAATTAATTCTGCCGGTTTTGTTTTATGCGCCGTTGGCGCGATGTTTTAATGCGCGTTCCGCCGCGCTAACGGGAAGGGGTATTTGCTTCGCCAAATACCCCTTCACCCCAAAGGCGACCCGGGCGAAAAGCGCTCCGCGCTGCCCTTGCCGCGTCGTGAGCCAAACGATAAATCCGTTCGTCTCCCTCCTTGCCGCGGTTTTCGCTACACGGGAAACCAAGCCCCAGCTTTACCAGCGCGGCTGATACTGGCGGCAGTATTGTGCTGAAGGCATTGCCTCTATTTGTTTTGGTGAATATACCCCTGCGGTAGTTAGTACGAGTCGCCCGTGGAGCCGCGCCGTTCGGGAGGCGGTTGGCAAGGTTTTAAGCCGCAACCTGTTTGAGCTGCGCGACGCTAGCGCGCAGCGAGTTTTGCGGCGCCTTGCCAAGCGCTGGACGGACGGGGTTTCGCGGTGATCGGGCGCGTTAGGGTTGCAAGGGACGGAGCAAGACCGACTGGCCTAAGGCCACGGCCTTCGCTAAGGCGCTAAAGCGCCAAGCTCCGTCACGCCTTGCTCGTCCGGCGGGCGAAACCGCCGGTTTACCGCCTGCGCCAGCAGGCCATGCTCATTGGTTTAGATTCAATCCGCCTCAGGCCTGCATTTAGATTGATGGATTAATCGCGCAATGGAAACGGCTCACTGGGGTGAATCGTGCTGACGCGATTGTCACCGTCACCGCGGCTAAACGCGGTTAGCTGACTGGGGCGACACTGATGATTGCTGGTGCAGGCCCAGAGGCCGTACAGTTTGGTTGCGTTACCGTAAACCAACTGGCTACCAGCATCATTGACGGGGATGCTGCCAACACTAGTCCAATAAATGCCAGGATTACAGCTGCTGTCGTTCCGATCAAAGCAGTCAGCCGCTAACTGCATAAATTGGGTTAGACGGCCGATGGCCACACCATTTTCACGAACTTCAATGTATGCGGGGGTCGGTGAATTGGGGTAAGTGGCTCTGACATTGATGGCGAGCTGGCTGGTGCCGCTGTAAGAGCCTAGGTCAAGTCGTGCACTAAACCGTGATGCGCCATGTGAAGGAAGGCTGTCCGTCGTGGCTTGCCATGCACCCCATTCATGGTTGGCTGGCACTTCATTTTGCGTCCACCAGCGAGCCTGCCACACCCGTCCTTGGTAAATGGTTTTGCTGCCAGCTTCATAGATTTGCCCCGCATCCCATGCGGCAATTGAATTTGTTGGGTTCTTCCGCCATGCGCTATTTGCAGTGCCCGGGGTTTCGCCTTGTGACCACCATTGCGCACTGTATTCAACGTTTTGCCATTGTACGATCTGGCCCTGTTGATAAATCGTTGCACTATCCCAGAGCGGTGCTTGGCTGACGGTGCTGGCGTCCGTGGTTAAGCCGATTGCGGCCATTTGTTGGTCACTGAGGGCATGCACAATCGCTTGCGGTAATGGATTGGCATAGCTATAGGCCTTTCGCAACTCAAAAGTATTGCCAATTGGGAAAGGGCAGTAGTAGTCAATTGCAGCGCTGGTCAGTGGTGGAATGATACTGAGTACGCGTTCGATGCCTGGCAAGTTGCCACTGTAAAATTGCAATGGCGGCGGTGGAGGCGCACAGGTTGCAATGGCTAGCGGGCTAAAAACGAGTGTGCTGATACTCAGGCTGATGGCCTTCAAAGTGGTGATTTTCATGGTGTCTCCATCCAGATCTGTATTTAATTCAGTCTATTGCTGATTAGGGAAATCCCTATGTTTGCATAGGGCATCTCAAGATGGCATGACGCTGTTGCGCTGACAATGGGCAACGCTGGTTTGTCGTGATTTTGCTTTGTTCTAGATCACATTGGATTGGCCATACTCTTGATTCAAGCTACTAAAGCGCTGCCGATTGAGTTGGGCTGAAAATTAACATAGCCTCGCTAAATTGATCTCATTCACTATCTATCCCATGGAGCCATGCCATGCCCACTCAGCCTAGTCCGCACACACCGCCTGATCGCAATACAACACCCGCTACCGAACCACTTACACCACCGCTTACCTTGAATGTGGCGGAAATAAAGCTGGATTTTGATATCACTTTGCCCGAGACCGGCGGGGTGGGCTTGGGGGCGGATTTTCCTTTCGGGCCAGCGGTGACTTGGCCTGACCAGAGGCCACAGCCAGGCTCCATAGCCAGCGGCCTGCAGGGCTCGGCCCCGCGCCGACCAGATCAAAGCGCCAAGTATGCGGTTGTCGTCAGAAGCGAAACAGCCGGGGTGCCTGAAGGCTTGGCACGCGTACTGGATATCTTGGCCGCCAATATCGCACCGGCCCAGCCCAAAAAGGGCGATTAGGCTGAAGCCCGCAGGGGGCTGCAGCGGTGCTGTATGTGATACAGGGTGGAGTATGACCGTATGGGTATTGATTTGACTGATTTTTGTATGTATACCCCCGCTATGGTGGCGATTGGCTACTTCGCAGTGTTGGCATGGGTGATAAAGATGCCGCTTGGCTTGGGGCGCGATCTTTCGAGAAAACTTGCAGCTCTTTCAGTTTTAGCTTGATGATCATCAATCGACTTTCTTACTAATCACTGTCAGAATTTCGGTTTTCCTTAGCTAGAGACTGTCGTGAATAGATTGCTTGGCTTTGCCTTGGCCGTGGTGCTGAGTGCGGGCGCCTGGGCTTCCCCGCAAAAACTTCCCTCCATTCCGCATTTAAATGCGGGCGTGACCCAAGGCCAGCTGGCCAATGGCTTGCGCTATTTGATTAAGCCAATTCAGGCGCCGCCAGGGCAATCGGCGGAGGTGGAATTGCGGCTGCTGGTGAATAGCGGCTCGCTGGGTGAAGCCAAGGATGAGCGCGGGGTAGCGCATCTGATCGAGCATATGGCGTTTCGGCGCACGGCCAATTTTACTGGGGCGGAGATTAAGGCCTTGTTTTCGGCCAATGGGATGCGGCCAGGTGACGATAGCAATGCCTATACCAGCCACCAAGATACCGTGTACCTACTCAAGCTCAAGCGCGATGATCTGGCGCGCGGCTTGGCGCTGCTGGCTGATTGGGCCAATGGGCGGGTGATTTTTGATCCGGCTGAATTGGCGCTAGAGCGCCAAGTGGTGCTGGAAGAAATGGCCATGCGCGGTCGGGATAATTCGAACTGGCGCTCGTTTGTTTCAGTGATGCTGCCCGATTCGCCGTATATCGAGAATATGCCACTGGGCTACGAGGAAAATGTCCGTGATCTATCGCTAGAGCGGATTGAATCTTTGTATCGCAAGCTCTATCAGCCCCAGAAAATGACCCTGATCGTGGCGGGCGATTTACCGCGTGATATTGAAGCTAACATTAAGCACCTGTTTGCCGCCGCGCCCGCGGGAAATGAGCCGGTGCAATATGCCGTGACACCGCTGACGCCCAAAGCGCGTACCTATCGGGGTAACCCTTGGCCGCAAAATGAGCTGGCCGTGTCATGGAATTTCCTGCAACTGCCACTGCAAGATGCGCGGCAGATTCAAATGCAAAAATTGGCCCTGCTCGCGCTATCGCTGCGCTTAACCCAGCTGGGTACGCAAGAAAAGCAGGCCTTTAGCAAAGTCCAGATGGTGGATTGGACGGGCATGATCTGGCGTGGCATGTATTACACGCTGTATGCACCGGTGAAAGCCCAGCAACCGGGTACTGCCCTCACGCAGCTCTATCGTGAAATCCGCCGGGCGCGCGAATTTGGGATCACGCAGGCCGAGCTTGATGCGGCACTGGCGGCGATTGAGGTGCAGCTGAAAAACTGGCCAACCAGCAATGCCGACTGGGCAAATAATCTGCTGGCTGCGGCCAAGCTGGGTTATCCAGATTTATATGCGGCCGAGCCCAAAGCGATTTTGGATCCGGCCAAGATCAAGCTCGAGGCTGTGAATCAGGCCTTGCGCGAAGTGCTGGCCACGCCAGATCAAGTGGCCATGCTAATGGGGGAGCCCGGTGTCGCACGCTTTGATCTGGCGAGCTGGAATGATGAAAAACTTGCCGAGATGATGGCCACCATCGATGCGGAAAAAATCACGCCACCGACGGTGATCGCCGAGAAAAAACTCCTGCCCACTGAGCCCGCCCGCGGCAAGATTTTGACTACCCGCAGTGAACACGGGGCAACGGTGTGGGGCTTGAGCAATGGCGTGCAGGTGCTGGTGCGAAAACAGCGGCAACCCAATGAACGCATCGGCATCAATGGCCGGTTTCCGGGCGGCGCTTTAGCCCTGCCAAAAGAGCAGCAGTTTGTGTCGCAGCTGATGGCCAACTATATGTCGGCCTCGGGCTTGGGCGAGCATACGGCGACTGAGCTTACTTACCTGCTGCGCAATGAAGATGTGCTCTTGCAGCCGATGTTTGAAACTGCCCAGCATGGTTTTGGCGGTGTGGCCGCGCCGCGTTCGGTAACGACGCTGTTTCAATTGCTGTATCTGGGCTTAGCTCAGCCACGCAGTGATGATGCCGCCAAAGCTCGCGCCGCCGAAACCGCCATCCAGAATTATTGGCCTAATGGCCCGGGCTTTTTGCAAAATCTGTACGGTAGCGCTTGGCCGTATCGCGCCTGGGGCAGTCTAAATGATTTTGAGATCAGCACGGCCCAACTGGATGCGCTGCGACAGCAGCTGTATGGCCACCCGGAAGATTTGCGGGTGGTGATTACCGGGGTCAGCGATCTGGCCCAAATCAAAGATCTGGTTGAGCGTTATGTGGCCAGTATTCCTCCGGCTGATCCGGCTTTACCTAAGTTGCGCCCAAGTAAAATTCAGCCGCGTGAATCAAGCTGGCCCACGCCGCTAAGTGAGCGCCTACGCGCCTCACTGGATAAAACCCCTCAATTCTATAGCGACGCGATCCAGTGGGCCACAGTGTTGGATGACGAGCCCGCCAGCACGCTCAATGGCTTTTTGCAAGAAGGCCTGAATGATGTCTTAAAACAGCGGCTGTTTGCGACTTTGCGCGAAAAAGAAGGTGAAATTTACTCAGTGAATACCGCGGGCGAAATGTCACCCTTTTATGGCCCGACCCTGAGCGTGGAATATCGGTCTACTTACGACAAATGCGGCCCCAGCATTTTGAATACAGCCCAGGAGCTGCAAAAGCTGAGTCGTTATTCGGTTACCGATACTGAGCTGAAAGCCATGCATGAATACATGCAAAAAGGCTTGGATAACGGGCCGAATTATCCATTCTGGTATGCCTATTCGCAGATGTTCCATTGGGTGAATAACCAAGATCTCAGCTGGCTCACCGTTACCCCCAGTCAGTTACTCACCCGCGCGCGGGTGGATGCTGCCGCGCGTAAATGGTATGCGCCTGAGCGCTGGATTGTGGCTGCCAATAGCTGCAAGACGTTTCCTGATCTGAAAGTATTAGATCAGCCTATCGCCGCTACCACGCCGTAAAACGCGCCTGCCCATACGATTGGGCGGTACGCTCAACACAAAGCCACGCAATATTTTGCGTGGCTTTGGCTGCGGTCATCTCCCGCGCGGTGAGCTGTATTACTAGCGCTTTTCGGATGAATGGCGACCTTTTACCGCCGTGGGAACCCTCAGCCCCTGTACTGGTCGCATTGATTTTGTGCGGAACTTTGCGATGACAGCCACCGAACAACAAGCCATTCTGGCGATTACTTTGCTGGCCGCGTTTTGCGATGGGGATAAAGATCATCGCGAGCGCGATGCGATTAAGGGCATTGCAGCTAATCTGGGCTCGCAGGGGGTCGATTTGCCGCGGCTGTATCAAGATGTCTTGCTGGCGCGCTATACCATCAGCGATGCCGTAGTCGCCTTGCCGGCGGGGCCGCTGCGGCAATTGGCGTATGAAATGGCGGTGTGTGTGGTCGATGCCGATGGGCGGCAAACGGCGGCGGAGGCGGATTTTTTACTGCAATTGCGCGAGGCGCTACAGCTCAAACACGAGGCCAGCCAGATTGAGGCGGAGGCCAATGCCTGGTTTGGCTACGATGATGCCCCAGCCGCAGCGCCAGCGGCGGCGATGGGCGCCGGAATGGGGGCTGCGACTGTTGCAGCAACGCTCAACCCGGCCGTAGGGAGCAGCCCAGCGGCACGCCCAGATCCGGCAGGCCTGATTGTATTGCCTGAGGCGGCGGCACAGCAGCTCGATCAAAGCGTGTTGCGCTTTGCGATTGTGTGCGGGGCGCTGGAGCTCTTGCCGCAATCCTGGGCCACCATGGCGATTGTGCCGCTGCAGCTTAAGCTAGTGCACAGCGTGGGCAATGCTTATGGTGTCGAGCTAGATCAGGGCCATGTGCGCGAGTTTCTGGCCGCGGCTGGGGTGGGGCTCACCTCGCAATATGTCGAGCAATTTGGCCGCAAATTGTTGGGCGGGCTGCTGGGTAAATACGTGGGCAAAACCGCCGGCAAAATCGGGGGGGCGGCCACGGGCGTGGCGATGTCGTTTGCCACTACTTACGCACTGGGGCAGCTGGCCAAGCGCTATTACGCCGGCGGGCGGCAAATGCAGATGGCGGTGCTCAAAGACACCTTTAACCAGCTGCTGGGGCCGGCCAAACAGCTGCAGGCGCAGTATTTACCGCAGATTCAGCAACAAGCGCGCCAGCTGGATGCGGCCACGGTGATGAAACTGGTAAAAACCGGGATGTGATTCAGGCCGGTAATCTATGCGGCTAGGCGAGGGCACGCACCAAGGTGACTACCCATTCGGCCAGTCGGCCGCTGCTGTAGATCACCTGCGCTTGCCCCCATTGCCACAGGCTTTCGCGCAACGGCTGCAGCCAGGTTTCGCCGGGGCGGTGCATGGCCACCCAGATGAAATACAGTACGCCCGCCCAGCAGGCGAGGAAAATCAGGTTTTCCATCGGGCCATTGGCTTTAAAGAGATTAAGGCTGAATTTCTTGCGCACCGGCCACAGCAGCGGTACGCCTGAGGGCGTAAGCAAATCGCCCAGAATATGCGACAAATAGCCGATCACCAGCGGCAATACCGGCCATTCGCGCTCACCCGGGTGAGTGAGCAAAAACCAGATCACCAGCCCCACCATTAATAGCGAATGCGTAATGCCACGGTGGCCAAATAGCTTGGCCAGCGGTATCGAGATATACGGCACAATCCGCCCGAGGGTGGATTTGGGGTGATCCAGATCGGGCAATAGCCCGGCCGCGCCGGCGATAGCCACTTCATAAATATGTGGCATGCGCCCTAAAATCCCCACACTGCAGCCAACCATCAGCAGCGAAGCAAAGGCAATATGGGTTTTGGCGATCATGATGGCGGGGCGCTAAATCTAAACGGCGGCGGCGGGGCAGCGAGGGTAGCTGATTTTTGACCGTTTGTCAGCTCAAACGCGGCCAAAACGCCATAAAAAAACCGCCTTTGCCGGCGGTTTTTTTATCTTGGTGCCGCGCGAGCTTTAGCGGCCGCGCAGTTTACCTACGAGGGTGACAACGACCAGCGCTACCGCGCCGGCAATCACACCCACTAGCAGATTGCCAATGCTAGGCACTACGGCACCCAGCACATTACCACTTTCGGCGGCTAGGTGTTCCAGCCCGTGATGCAGCTGCGGAATACCGTGCACCAAAATCCCGCCCCCCACGAGGAACATCGCGGCGGTGCCGACGATGGTCAACAGCTTCATCAGCTTGGGCGCGGTGGCCACAAAGCCGCTGCCCAATAGCTGCGCTACCGGGCGATCTTGTTTTTGCAGCCAGAAGCCGATGTCATCCAGCTTCACAATCCCGGCCACCAGCCCATACACCCCCACGGTCATAATCAGGCCAATGCCGGCCAGTACGGCAAATTGGGTTGTCATGGGTTGGCCGGCGACGGTACCCAGCGCAATCACAATAATCTCGGCCGAGAGCACAAAATCGGTGCGGATCGCGCCTTTGATTTTTTCTTTTTCCAGCGCAGCCAGATCAATGCTGCCATCGGCCAGGGCTTGCAAATGGCTATCGTGTTCGGCGCTGTCCGCGGCTTCATCATGCGGCAGGAATTTATGCGCGAGCTTTTCCACCCCTTCAAAACACAGATACAGCCCGCCGATCATCAGGAGCGGAATCACCGCCCATGGCGCCAAGGCGCTGATCAACAGTGCGGCCGGCACCAGGATGATTTTGTTTTTCAGCGAGCCCACGGCCACTGCCCAGACGACTGGCAATTCGCGCTCGGCGCGCACACCGTTGACTTGCTCGGCATTGAGCGCCAGATCGTCGCCCAAGACCCCGGCGGTTTTCTTGGCGGCCACTTTGGTCATGACGGCGACGTCATCCAAAATGGTGGCGATATCGTCCAACAGCGTCAGTAAACTGGCTCCAGCCATGATGTTTCCTCTCCGTGCAGATTAATTTTTATTAAGCTTGGCAGTGTGCCGTTACTCGTCCACTTTGGCAAATCGCGGCTGGGCTTGGCCATCAATCATGACGTCTTCCAGAAACATCGCCAGCGGGCGCGCCCACCAGCCTCGCTCGCCATACTGCGGCTGGTAGATCACTAGCCATTCATCGGTTTCGGAATGACGGGCGATTTCGAGCGCGCGATACAGATTGCCTTTGTAATGCCGGTACAGGCCGGGGGTGAAAGCGGGTTTTGGTATGTCACTCATGGGTATGTCTCGCTAAATATCGATGGGATTGGCTTGTAGGGCTATACCCTATAAGTCTCGGGCAAAAAAATGGCCACCCGCAGGTGGCCATGTGCTGTGTACTGCGTTTACAGCTTGCCTTCCAGCCAGCTGGCGGCGGCTTGCAGCGCATCGCCAACTTTGTCGGTGTCCGGGCCACCGGCTTGGGCCATGTCTGGGCGGCCGCCACCTTTACCACCGACCACTTGCGCGGCCACATTCACCAGCTCGCCCGCTTTCACTTGGCCAGTCAGATCTTTGGAAACGCGCGCGATCAGGCTCACTTTACCGTCGTTTACGCAGGCCAGCAGGGCGATACCGCTTTGCAGGCGATCCATCAGCTTGTCGCTCATCTCGCGCAGCATGCCCGCTTCTACGCCTTCCACCACGCTGCCGATGCATTTCACGCCACTGATGGTGCGCATGCCCACGCCAATCAGCTGATCAAGCTGCGTGAAGGCCATCTGGCCTTTCAGCGCCGTCACTTCTTTTTGCGCGGCTTTGAGTTCGGCTTGCAGTTTTTCCAGCTTGCTGATCAGCTCGCCACCTTGGGCGCCAGTCAGGCTGGCGGCGGCTTTCAGCTCGGCATCTTGCGCTTGCACAGCGGCCAGCGCTGCGACGCCGGTAATGGCTTCGACCCGGCGTACGCCCGCAGCCACGCCACCTTCCGATACGATCTTGAAGAGGCCGATATCGCCAGTGCGGCCGACGTGCGTACCGCCACACAGCTCGGTTGAGAAGTCGCCCATTTTCAATACGCGCACTTCATCGCCGTATTTTTCGCCAAACAGCGCCATCGCGCCGGATTTGATCGCGTCGTCGTAGCTCATCAGCTTGGCCACGGCTTCTTCATTGGCCATGATCACGTGATTCACCAGGCTTTCCACTTTGCTCAGCTCTTCGGCGGTCAGCGCTTTGGGGTGCGAGAAGTCAAAACGGGTGCGCTCGTGAGTAACCAGCGAGCCTTTTTGCTCCACGTGGCTTCCCAGCACTTCGCGCAAAGCCGCATGTAGCAAGTGCGTGGCACTGTGGTTACGCTGGCTGGCTTGGCGCTTGGCAATGTCGATGCTGGCCGTGACCGCATCGCCCACTTTCAGGCTACCGCTGATCAACACGCCCTGATGGCCAAATACATCGGCTTTGATTTTCTGGGTGTCGGTGACGTTAAACACGCCCGCGCCGGCGATCACCCCGGTGTCACCGGCCTGACCACCCGATTCGGCGTAGAACGGCGTGTGATCGAGCACGATTACGCCTTCATCGCCATCGGCGAGGCTGTCTACCGGCTCATTGCCATTGTACAGCGCCACTACTTTGGCCGCGCGGCTCGCTTCGGTGTAGCCGTGGAAGCACGACGCTTCGCCCTCATAAGCCAAACCCGCGGCCATTTTGAATTGGCCCGCGGCTTTAGATTGCTTGCGCTGCGCTTCAAGCGCCGCTTCAAAGCCCGCGATATCAACGGTGACATTGCGCTCGCGGCACACGTCAGCAGTCAGATCGATCGGGAAACCATAGGTATCAGACAGTTTGAATGCCACATCGCCATCGAGCACTTGCTTGCCGCCAGCCAGTACGGTGTCGAGCAGGGTCATGCCGTTTTCCAGCGTGCGACCGAAGATTTCTTCTTCGGTTTTCAGTGCATCAATAATGTGCTCTTTGCGCTGGCGCAGCTCAGGGTAGGCATCGCCCATAATCTCGGCCAGTGGGGCCACCAGTTTATGGAAGAAATAGCCTTTCTGGCCCAGTTTGTAACCGTGGCGGATGGCGCGACGGATGATCCGGCGCAATACATAGCCACGGCCGTCATTACTTGGCAGCGCGCCATCGGCGATCAGGAAAGCACACGAGCGAATATGGTCGGCAATCACTTTCAGCGAAGGCGAATTGGCATCCGTGGCGCCGGTTTCGCGTTGCGCTGCAGCCAGCAAGTGCTGGAACAGATCGATTTCGTAGTTGGCATGCACGCCTTGCATCACGGCTGAAATCCGCTCCAGACCCATACCGGTGTCAACCGATGGTTTTGGCAGTGGATGCAGCACGCCCGCTTCGTCGCGGTTGAACTGCATAAATACGTTGTTCCAGATTTCGATGAAGCGGTCGCCGTCTTCTTCCGGCGATCCTGGAGGGCCACCCCAGTGTTGTGGGCCGTGATCGTAGAAAATTTCGGTACATGGGCCACATGGACCGGTATCGCCCATTTGCCAGAAGTTATCCGACGCGTAAGGCGCGCCTTTATTGTCGCCGATGCGCACGATCTTTTCCGCCGGTACGCCGACTTCCTTGTGCCAGATGTCATACGCTTCGTCGTCCGTGGCGTAGACGGTGACCATCAGCTTTTCTTTGGGAATGGCCAGCCACTCGGGCGAAGTCAGAAATTCCCAGGCGTACAAAATGGCTTCGCGTTTGAAGTAATCGCCAAACGAGAAATTACCCAGCATTTCAAAGAAAGTGTGGTGACGCGCGGTGTAGCCGACGTTTTCCAGGTCATTGTGCTTACCGCCAGCGCGCACGCATTTCTGGCTGCTGGTGGCGCGGGTGTATGGGCGCTTATCAAAGCCCAGAAACACATCCTTGAACTGGTTCATCCCGGCGTTGGTAAACAGGATGGTCGGATCATTGGCCGGAATCAGCGATGAGGAAGCCACTACCTGATGGCTCTTGCTGGCAAAAAAGTCCAGGAACTTCTGGCGAATCTGGGAAGATTTCATAAGACGTTACACACGGGCACGGTTTAAATTCAAGACCATCGATTTTAAAGCAAAGCGCGGCGGGCGGGTAGGGTAACAGCCCAGACTGTGCTGGTCTTTGGCGCGGATACCTGCGGTGGCGTTGCTGTTGGGGCTTTGCACCAGCCCGCGGGGTGCGGGCACCGTGCTTGCGCTGCGAGATTTCGCGGGCTTTAGACTGCGCTATTGCGCAAGTAGGGCGCTGCCTGATAATTGAGGTGGGGGTATATGGTTGGAGCTTAATTGAATTATTGATCTGGCGCTGATACCTGACTGGGTATCAATCAAAGTCAGGTGCGAAGTCCATGTCGTCCTCATCCATCCCGCCACCCTGTACCACTTTGTAAATCACACCGGTGCTAAAGCCGCGGCTGGCTAAAAAGCGCAGTTGCTTGGCGCGCTCTTTGGCGTCTTGCGGCGGCTGGCCAAATTTTTTCTGCCACAGGCGGCGGGCGGTGGCTTCTTCCTGATCAGCTACTTGCTCCAGACTCTGCTCAATCAGCTCGCTGGCTACGCCTTTTTGCCGTAATTCTTGCTTGAGTCGCCCGGGACCATAGCGCTGGCTGCGAAAATGCGTCCATTGCTCTGCAAAGCGCTCATCTGAGAGCCAGCCGCGTTGCTCGAAATCATCCAAAATCTGCTGCAGCTCGGCTTGTTGGGCTTCTAGCTGCTCGGGGTCGAGCTGTAGGCGTAGCTTGCCGGCGAGCTCGGCGCGCGAGTATTCGCGTTTGCTTAAAAATTGCAGCGCTTTGTTGCGCAGGCTGAGCGGTGGTTTCATCTGGGTAGAGGCTGGAGCGTGGATTGCGTGGAGCGTGCGCTGGTTTGTCAGGGGCAACAAAAAGCCCCCGCGGGGCGGGGGCTGTGGGGTGGGCTTATTCGCCCAGATCACCATCCAGATCGCCGCCCATTTCGATCGGCAGTGGTGCGCCGCCAATTTTCTCGCGGACTTTATTCACGATTTCTTCGGCCAGCTCGGGATTGTCTTTCAGGAATTGGCGGGCGTTTTCCAGGCCTTGACCAATCTTGTTGCCGTTGTAGCTGTACCAAGCACCGGATTTATCGATGATCTTGTTGGCCACACCTTGCTCGATGATCTCGCCTTCGCGGGAAATGCCTTCGCCATACATGATGTCAAAGGTCACTACGCGGAATGGAGGCGAGACTTTGTTTTTGGCGATTTTGACTTTGGTTTGGTTACCGATGATGTCTTCGCCTTTTTTCACCGCACCAATCCGGCGGATATCCAGCCGCACAGAGGCGTAGAATTTCAGCGCATTACCACCGGTGGTGGTTTCCGGGCTTTGCCCTGGCATCATTGCGCCGATCTTCATGCGCAACTGGTTAATAAAGATCACCAGGGTGTTGGTGCGTTTGATGTTACCGGTGAGTTTGCGCAGCGCCTGGCTCATCAGACGGGCCTGCAGGCCCACGTGCACATCACCCATCTCGCCTTCGATCTCGGCTTTGGGCGTCAGCGCGGCAACAGAGTCCACCACGATGATGTCTACCCCGCCTGAGCGCACCAGCATGTCAGCGATTTCCAGCGCTTGCTCACCGGTGTCTGGTTGGGAAATCAGCATTTCTGATACGTTCACGCCCAGTTTTTGGGCATAGACAGGGTCGAGCGCGTTTTCTGCGTCGATATAGGCGGCCACACCGCCCAGTTTTTGAATTTCGGCTACCACATGCAGACACAGCGTGGTTTTACCGGAAGACTCTGGCCCGAAGATTTCGACAATCCGGCCACGTGGCAAACCACCCACACCCAACGCCAGATCCAGGCCCAGCGAGCCGGTGGAGACGACTTGCAAGTCGTTTTCAATCTGGTTGTCGCCCATTTTCATGATGGCGCCTTTACCAAACTGGCGTTCGATTTGGGCTAGGGCGGCGGCGAGGGCCTTGCTTTTGTTGTCGTCCATGGTCATGTCCTGCGCGATTGGGTTTGGATGGAGTGATTATAGAACAATCGTTCTGTATTGCAATAGCTGGCGCAAAATTGTTGCATGCAGCAAATTAGAAATTGAGCGAGATCTCGGGGCTACTTGGCAAGGTGAAGTAGAAAATCGTGCCTTCGTTCGGGGTGGATTTGGCCCAGATGCGCCCGCCATGACGGCTGATAATCCGCTGGGTGGCGGTGAGGCCAATGCCGTTGCCGCTGTATTGGCTTTGCGAGTGCAGGCGGTAGAAAGGGGTAAAGAGCTGCTTGGCCTGCGCCATATTAAAGCCGACGCCTTCATCGGCAACATAAAACACCCGCTGGCCATTGACCAAGGTCTGGCTGAAGGTGATCTTAATGACATCGCAATGCTGGGAGAATTTCCACGCGTTTTCCAGCAGATTGTAGAGTGCGATGCGGATCAGTTTGGGATCGGCTTCGGCGCTCAGCGCCTCGCTGATATTGATGTCTTTGGCCCGATCTGGCTGCAGCATGGTGATTTCATCCATGATGTCTTGCGCCATTAAGCTCAGGTTGATTTCCTGCGGACGAATCTCGGTGGCGAGGAATTGCTGCAGCATCAGCAAATCATCAATCCGGCTGCTCATGCTGCTAATGCTGCTGCGTATCCGCTGCAGATAATTGCGTGCATTGTTATCGAGCTGATCTTGGTAGTCTTCCAGCAAGACCTGATTAAAGCCTTCCACCGTGCGCAGTGGAGTGCGTAAATCCTGCGTGAGAATATTGATCAGAATTTCCAGCTCATGCTTGGTGGTGGCGAGCTCGCGGCTGCGCTCTTCCACCACTTCTTCGAGGTGATTGCGATAGTTTTCCAGCTGAATTTCATTGGCGCGGCGGCTGGAAATATCAAATAGAAAACCCTGCAAATGCGGCAGGCCGTTGGGGTCGAGATCGCAGCTGGCGCTGATTTGTACCCAGACTTCTTTGCCGCTGGCCGCCAGCAGCCGGCATTCAAATTCATAAATCTGCCCCGGCTCATGTACATCGGCAAACAATGGATAGGCAAAATGCCGGTCATCCGGGTGCAGATAGCTGGTTAAAAAGCCTTCGCTATACCATTCGGACAACGGATAGCCCAGTAATTGCTCGGCCTGCGGGCCCACATAGGTAAAGCGCCATTCTTCCGGGCGCGCATCCCAAGGGATCAGGCGGGTGGATTCCACTAGCCGGCGCATGCGATCTTCACTCACCCGCAGGGCAGATTCGATCTGCCGGCGGCTCATCAAATCGGCTTCGAGCTGTAGATTTTTTTGCTCAAGCGCACCAATCATGTCTTTCAGCGCCAGGCGGTTGCGCTCCAGCGCGCTACCCAGCTGGCCGATTTCATCTTCGCGCTGCCATAAAAACGGCTGATCAAGCTGGTGGCTGGCCAGCTGGCCGGCCTGTTTGGTTAAGCGCTGCAAGGGGCGCAAGACGCGGGAATTAAGTAAAAAGAGAATCAGGCCCAGGCTAAACACCACCTGTAGCACCACCGCCACCAGATACTGGCGTAGCTTATTGCGGATATTTTCGGTAGCTAGGCCGTCATCCAGCTCCAGCGTGACATTGCCGATCACATTGCCTTGCTTGCTCACCAGATGCGAGAGTGACGAGAGCTGGCCTTTGCGGCGCTCGGGTTTGTCACTACTGAGAAAAATCCCCAGCGAGGCATCGTTCACCACGATGCGCACCACGCGCTGATCGCTCATCACCGATTCGAGCAGTGGTTTGCCCGATTCGGGGGCCAGATTCCACAGCGGCTCCTGCATGCCCAGCACCAGAATATCCACCAGCCGCTCGTGGTCTTGCTGCATATAGTTTTCGGCTTGTTGCAGTTCGGTGCGGATGCTCAGGTAGCCATTGAGCGTTGCGGGCAGCAACAACCCAAGCAAAATTGCCAGAATAACCGCCGGACGCAGAGACAGATTCATGCCGGAATGCTCGATTCATACAGTCTTAACAGAGATACCTTGCAGTCTAATCGAGTTTATTTATTCAGACCATGTCTTGTTCTGGCGCAAACTTGATCTGCACAACCGCGCCATCTGGGGCCTTGCCCGCATGGGATTTGATTTGTAGCAGCTTGCGCCGAAAATCCGCTGGGGATCACTGCACGCGCACGGCATAATAGCGGGCAAACAAACCATAACAGGGGCTCGCCATGAAAGTGATTGTTTTGGGTGCCGGGGTCATCGGGGTGACCACCGCCTGGTTTCTGGCGCGTGATGGCCATCAGGTCACCGTGATCGAGCGGGCGCAAGAGCCCGCGCGCGAAACCAGCTATGCCAATGGCGGGCAAATCTCGGTGTGTCACGCCGAGCCATGGGCCAATCCGAAAGCGCCGTGGAAAACCTTGCAATGGCTGGGCGAGGAAGACGCGCCGCTGTTGTTCCGCCTCAAGCTGGATTGGAATCAATGGCGCTGGGGCCTGCGCTTTTTGCAGCAGTGCACGCGCGAAAAAGCCAAATTCAATCTGCAAAATCTCGTCCGCTTGGGCCTGTATAGCCGCGATACCTTGCAAGGCCTGCGGGCGCAAACCGGGGTGGAATACAAGCAGCGCACCGAAGGGATTTTGCATTACTACACCGATCCGGCCGAATACGCGGCAGCGATTCCGGCGGCGGCGCTGATGCGCGAAGTAGGGCTAGATCGGCAGGTGAAAACTGCCGCCGAGTGTTTGGCAATCGAGCCGGCGCTGGCCAAGTCGCGGCATCCGATTGTTGGCGGCACATACACCCCAAGCGATGAATCGGGCGATGCACGGCTGTTTACCAATGAGCTGGCGGCGCGCTGTAGCGAGCTGGGCGTGGAGTTTCGCTACGACTGCGCCATCGAGGCGCTAGAGAAAATTGGCGACGATGTGCAAACCGTCCGGGTACGCAGCGCCGAGCAGGGCGTCGAGCGGCTGAATGCGGATCAAATCGTGGTTTGTCTCGGCAGCTACAGCCCGCTGCATTTGGCGCCGCTGGGGATTACGCTGGATATTTACCCGGCCAAGGGCTATTCGGCAACGATCCCAGTGCTTGACCCGAGCCAGGCGCCGACTGTGAGCCTGACCGATGATGGCTACAAGCTGGTGTTCTCAAGGCTGGGCGATCATTTGCGTGTGGCCGGTACGGCCGAATTTAATGGCTACAATCTGGAGCTTAATCCAATTCGCTGCAAGGCACTGATTGAGCGAACCAGCCAGATTTTCCCTGAGGGTATGGATTACGCGCGCGCCGAATTCTGGACGGGGTTGCGGCCGGCGACGCCGGGCAATCTGCCCTATATCGGCCAAACCCGTTATCCAAGTTTGTGGCTCAATACCGGCCACGGCACGCTGGGCTGGACGGAATGTTGCGGCTCGGCCAAGGCGATTAGCGATCTGATCGCCGGGCGGGTGCCTGAGGTGGATTATCCCTTCCTGCGGGGGATTTAATCGGGGCGGGCTTGGAGTAACAAAGGGGTATTGCTCGCCAGGGCTTGTATTAAAAAGCTTGGCGGGCAATACCCCTTTGATTTAGTGCTGGCACTCGCCGCGATGTGTTACAGCTTCACCGCATGCTCACGCGTGGCGTGGAATTTCAGCTCAGGCCAGCGTTCCATGGTTAGATCCAGATTCACGCGGCTGGTTGCCAGATAAGCCAGGCTATCGGCGGCATCGCGGGCCAGATTGTTCACCAGATTTTTCTCGAAGTCGGCGAGTTTTTTCGCGTCTTCACAGCTCACCCAGCGGGCGGTGTAGATGGGCGATGATTCAAAAATCGCTTCCACGCCGTATTCGTTCAAGAGGCGTGAGGCCACCACTTCAAACTGCAGCACACCCACCGCGCCCAAGATCAAATCGCCGCCGTTGAGCGGCTTGAATACCTGTACCGCGCCTTCTTCGCCCAGCTGTTGCAAGCCTTTTTGTAGCTGTTTGATTTTCAGCGGGTTTTTGATCCGCACCACGCGGAACATTTCTGGCGCGAAGAACGGAATGCCGGTGAAGGTCAGCAGCTCGCCTTCCGAGAATGAATCGCCAATCTGGATATTACCGTGATTAGGCAGACCGATAATGTCGCCGGCGTAGGCTTCTTCGACTTGCTCGCGGCCTTGCGCCATGAATGTCACCACCGAATTGGCGGCGATTTCACGGTTGAGGCGCAAGTGTTTGAATTTCATCCCGCGGGTAAATTCGCCCGAGCACACGCGCAAGAACGCAATCCGGTCGCGGTGTTTCGGGTCCATATTGGCCTGAATTTTGAATACAAAGGCCGAGAATTTTTCTTCGGTAGGCGCCACGTCGCGCTGCATGGTTTCCGATTCGCTCGGTTGCGGCGCCCAATCGACCAGCGCATTCAAAATCTCGCGAATACCGAAGTTATTAATCGCCGAGCCAAAGAACACCGGCGTGAGCGTACCAGCGAGGAATTCTTCCAGATCGAACGGGTGCGACGCACCGCGTACGAGCTCAAGCTCCATGCGGGTTTGGTCGATTTCGAGTGGGAACAGCTCATCCAGGCGTGGGTTATCAATGCCTTTGATGATTTCCACTTCATCCAGCGGGCCTTGGCCGGGGGTGAAGAGGATAATTTCATCCGACAAAATGCTGTACACGCCGCGGAAAGTTTTACCCATCCCGATCGGCCAGGTGATGGGCGCGCAGCGAATGCCCAGTACGCTTTCCACCTCGTCCAGTAGCTCCAGATTATCCCGCACTTCACGGTCGTACTTATTCATGAAGGTGATAATCGGCGTATGGCGCATGCGGCAGACGTTCAAGAGTTTGATCGTTTGCGCTTCCACACCCTTGGCGGCATCAATCACCATCAGCGCCGAATCCACGGCGGTGAGTACGCGATAGGTATCTTCCGAGAAATCCTGGTGACCCGGGGTGTCCAAGAGATTGACCACGTGCTCGCGGTAATCAAACTGCATCACCGAAGAGGCCACGGAAATGCCGCGCTGCTTCTCGATTTCCATCCAGTCGGAGGTGGCGAACTTGCCGCCTTTTTTGCCTTTGACGGTACCGGCGGCCTGAATCGTGCCCGAAAAATACAGCAGTTTTTCGGTCAAGGTGGTTTTACCCGCATCCGGGTGGGAAATAATGGCAAACGTACGACGACGCGCCACTTCGCTGCGAATATCCGGCATAGTCAAAAGAGGGACGGCAGAAAAACCCGCCATTGTACGCGCAAGCGGCCTTGGCGGGTAGGGCGCTTAGGCGGTCGGCAGGGTGATCGGCAGCAAGATGGTAAACACCGCACCGCCTTGCAGGTGATTACGGGCGGCAATATGGCCGCCGTGATCAAGCATGATCTGCCGACTGATCGCCAGCCCCAGCCCGGTGCCGCCGCCGAGGCGTACCCGGCTACTCTGGATAAATTTATCGAAGATGGTTTCCAGTTCGTTATCTGGAATACCGGGGCCATGATCGCGTACTTCCAGCCCGATGGCCGGGCTGCCATCGTCGAGCAAGGCCACCGGTAGGGTCTGGATTTCGATCCGGCTGTGGTTGGCGCTAAATTTGATCGCATTCGAGAGCAGATTCACGATAACCTGCGTGATCCGCGCTTTATCAAACACGGTAATCAGCTCTTGCTCGCCTTCTTGGAACTCGATCTGCAGCTGTTTGCCGGCAATGAGCGAGCCCATTTCGGCAATGGCTTGGCGAGTGATCACCTGCAGGCTGTGCTGGCCTTTGTCGTAGCTCATCTTGTTGGCTTCCAGCCGCGACATATCAAGCAGATCATTCAGGAGCAACAGCAGCCGCTTGCCCGAGGCATTGATGCGCTCGTAATAGCGGTTGAGGTGATTGGTTTCCGGCCCATCGAGCTTGCCGGTTTTGGCCAGCCCCATTTCGGAGAAGGACAAAATCGCATGCATCGGTGTGCGCAGCTCGTGGCTCATATTGGCGAGGAAGGACGACTTCGCCAGATTGGCGTTTTCGGCCACTTCTTTGGCATCGACCAGCCGGCGCTCGATTTCTTTAAGCTGAGCAATATCGGTAAAGAAGGCGTAGGCGTATTCAATGTTTTCCTGCTCATCCAAGACCACGCCGCTGTTGATCAGGAAGGGGCGGATCTTGTGATGCTGATCGAGTAATTCGATATCCTTGGTGGTATGTTCCTGCAAGGCAAGATCCATCAGGTCGTCCGGGAAGAACTGGGTACAGGTATCGCCCCAAATCGATTTCGGATTCAGCCCGATCAGCGCTTCGCGCTGATATCCCAGCAGGCGGGTGAACGATTGATTCACCTCGCGGATGCGATGGTCGGCATCAATCAGCAAGAAGCCATCCGCGGTCTGGTCAATAATCGTCCGGTTCAGACGCTCGGATTGGCGCAGCGACTGGGCGGCAATTCGTTGTGAGGTGATGTCTTCAATTACCGCAATCATGCCCTTGCTCATATCGCCCGCTACCAGCGCTTTGGCATAGATCATGGCCCAGAATGGCGAGTGATCGCGCCGGTACAGCTCGGTTTCACCCCGGAACACGCCGCCGGTAGCAATGCGTGACCAGATGCGCTGGCGCAGTTCGTCGTATTTGTCGGCTGAGCTAAAGAGCTGGCCAGTTTCGGTGCCGATAATATCGCTGCTGGCGTAGCCGAACAGCAGCTCAAAGGCCGGGTTTACGAGTCGCACTACGCCATTCATCGTCAGCATAATCGCCAGCGGGCTGGCATCGAGCACCGTGCGGATTTCGGCCGTGCGCTCTTGCACCATTTCATGCAACTGATCGCGGTGCTGACGTAATTCCTGCTCGGCTTGCCGGCGCTCGGAAATATCGCGGGCAGTGCAGCAAATGTAGGCTTCACGTTGATATTTGATCAGCGAGAGGGTGAGCTCCATCGCCAGTTTGTCGCCATTGCTGGTTTGCAGTGGCGTGTCGACAGTGAGCTGCTTTTGTTCCTGCAGTGCGTGCCAGTAATCCAGCCAATTTAGGTCGGTTAGCTCGGTAAAGAGATCGACAAAATGCTGATGGTTGAGCTCTTGGCGGCTATAGCCCGAATGGCTGGCCATGCTTTTATTGGCATAGCGGATAAGCCCGCTTTGATCGCACCAGAGCGTGAGATCAGGCGATTCATCGACCGTGTGCTGGGTGAGAAAAAGCCGGCCCTCAACTTGTTCGAGGTGGCGGATCTGCCGCAGCAGGATATACAACAGCAGCGACACCACGGCCATCAGCCCCATCGCCACCAGTATGCGGGTGATGGTTTGTTCTTTAAATGGGGCCAGAATCACGTCCAGATCATGGCTTACCGTGATAATCAGCGGCAGACCGGCCTGATTCACATTAAAGGTCAGTAGCTGCTCGCGGCCATTGGCAAACTGGACGCGCTCGGAGCTATGCCGACGCAAGCGCATCTGCTCGAACAGGAGCGTGTCATTTTGGCGCACATTGGTCGCAAGGCGGCTTTCATCGTAGGGATAGTTCACCAACACCACGCCATCGCTGCGCAGCAGGTTGATGGTCACGCCCGGGGCGAGATCGAGAGATTCGTAAAAGCGCAGGAAATAGGTGGGTTCCATCCCCGAGAGCAATACGCCGCCAAATTCGCCCTGCGGGGTGTTAATACGGCGGGTAAGGGCGATAAGCCATTTGCCATCGGTACGCGACAGGATGGGTTCGCTAATAAATGGGGCGGTGCTATTGGTTTGGCTATGGTAGTGGAAATACGCCCGATCGCTGAGATTGATATGCCGAGCCGGGTATTCCAGCCCGTGGCTATGAATGACGCCATCTGGGCCAATTGTGATAATGCCGCGAATCTGCGGCGTGAGGCGCACCTTGTCTTTTAGTGAAAGGTGCATCAGGTATTCGTCGGCGTGAGTCACGCCGCCGAGGCGATCCAGATCTTCGGCGATGTTCTGCATCGCCTGTTCGACCGACACAAAGGCACGGGTGGCATTTTCATCCAGCGCCCGGGCCAATGATTGATCGCTGCGTTGGGCTTCGGCTAAGGCCTGGTGATAATCGCGAACAGTGATCCATGCCAGCGACAGCAGCACCAGTAAGACCATAACCCCATAAAACCCCAGTAAACCGCTGCGCAGACCACGCAGGGTCTGCCGGGTTTTGTGATTATTGGGGTGACTGGCCTGCCGAATTGCGCCCAGACTAAAGATTTTGTTTCGCCTCCAGCGCTTCCCAGCGCTCCAGTTTGGCCATAACCAGCTCTTCAATAGCCGCAATTCTATCTTGCATTTCGCGGGCTTTCAGCGGCTCTTTGCGATAAAGCTCGGGATCAAGCAAAGATTGTTGCAAATTTGCTTGCTCGGCTTCCAAAGCCTCAAGTTCGGCAGGCAGCCGTTCCAGCTCGCG
Organism: uncultured Chitinibacter sp.; assembly: GCF_945957625.1. Classification (NCBI taxonomy): domain Bacteria; kingdom Pseudomonadati; phylum Pseudomonadota; class Betaproteobacteria; order Neisseriales; family Chitinibacteraceae; genus Chitinibacter; species uncultured Chitinibacter sp. The sequence continues at coordinate 125,866 of NZ_CAMFLP010000003.1, read as the reverse complement.
GGTTTCGTTGTAGCTGAGCTTAGTGCGTTGATTGCGCGGCTTTTCAGCGCTGGTTTTGGCCGCTGGCGCACTTGTAGCCGGTTTTTTCGCGTCTTGCTGGGCCAGCATGCGCTCGCAGGCACTCATCCAGTCGGCATAACCACCAGCGTTTTCCAAAAGCACGCCATTGGGTTCAAAGACGATGGTCTGGGTGACGACATTATCCAGGAATGCCCGGTCGTGGCTGACCACAAACACGGTGCCGGGGTAGCTGGCAAGCAGTTCTTCCAGCAATTCGAGAGTATCGATGTCCAGATCATTGGTGGGCTCGTCCAACACCAAAATATTGGCCGGTTTGGTAAATAGCCGCGCGAGCAAAAGGCGATTGCGCTCGCCGCCCGAGAGTGATTTCACCGGGCTGCGGGCCCGTTCGGCGGGGAATAGAAATTCCTCCAGATAGCCCATCACATGCTTACGCTGGCCGCCGATCTCGACGTAATCATTGCCTTGGCCCACGGTATCGGCCACCGATAGTTCTTCGTCCAGCTGTTCGCGGAACTGGTCAAAGTAGGCCACTTGCAAATTGGTGCCTTGTTTGACTGTGCCGGTGTCGGGCGCAAGCTGACCCAAAATTAGCTTCAATAATGTGGTTTTACCGGCACCATTGGGGCCGATTAGCCCGACCTTGTCGCCCCGCAGCAGGCGGGTGGTGAACGATTTGATCAGTACTTTTTCGCTGCCGTCCGGGTTGGGGTAGGCTTTGCTCACGTTTTCCAGCTCGGCAATCAGCTTGCCGCTGCGCTCGCCGGCATCAAGCTGAAAACTAACGTTGCCCACTCGTTCGCGTCGTGCGGCGCGATCGCGGCGCAATTGCTCGAGCCGACGTACGCGGCCTTCATTGCGGGTGCGGCGGGCTTCAACGCCTTTACGAATCCAGACTTCTTCCTGCGCCAAGAATTTGTCGAATTTACGATTAACGACGTCTTCTTGGGCCAGCATTTCGGCCTTTAGATTTTCATAAGCGCTGAAGTTGCCCGGAAAACTCGCTAGCTGGCCACGGTCCAGCTCGATAATCCGGGTGCTGATATTGTCGAGGAAGGAGCGATCGTGGGTAATAAACAACACGCTGCCGGCAAAGCCTTTGAGTAAGGTTTCCAGCCACTCGATGGCATTCACATCCAGATGGTTGGTTGGCTCGTCCAGTAGCAGTAGATCAGGCTCGGTAACCAAGGCTTGCGCGAGGGCTACGCGTTTTTTCCAACCGCCAGACAGGGTTTTAATCTGCACATCGGCGGGGAGTTTTAAAATCGACAGGGTATTGCTGATCAGCGAGTCCAACCGCCAGCCGTCTTGCGTTTCCAGCGCATGCTGCAAGCGCGTTAATTCGTCCATGCTCTGCTGGCTGCCATCCAGATGTTGGGTGGCATGGTGGTAATCAATCAGCAGCTGCCGCACATTTCCCAGCCCTTCGGCCACGGCTTCAAACACAGTGTGATCTGGATTAAACGTTGGCTCCTGCGGCACAAAGGCCATTCGGGCATCGTTAACTAGACGGATGGTGCCGTCATCCAGCTTGTTGACCCCGGCAATCGCCTTTAGCAAGGACGACTTGCCTGCGCCATTGCGGCCAATCAAACCAACCCTTTCACCCGGTTCGAGCACCAGGCTGGCACCGTCCAGCAGCGGCCAGTGGCCATAGGCAAGGTGGGCATTTTCTACGAGCAAAACGGGCATGGTTTGGACACTAACTTTTTGAACGAAAGCACAAATTATACGGCCAGTGTTTGGACTATGACATCGCCCAAGCTAGAATCGAGGCCAATCTGACGATGGAGGCATCCGCATGCAGCGTGTTTTACTCCTGATTTTGCTGGCTTTTTTTGCCCTTAGCCCCAGTGTGTGGGCCGCGAAAAAAAAGCCGGTAGCCGCAGCGCAAGGTAGCACCCATCCAGCCATCGTGGCGGATAACGCCGATTTACTGGATGCGCCTTATGATCCGGCCAAGCCGCCAGGGCGTCTGCGGGTGTTGGTGGCGCTGGGCCCTTCGACTTACTTTTTAAAAGATGGCCGCCCGCATGGGCTGGAATATGCGCTATTGCAGGGCTTTGAATCCGAGCTCACGCGCCGGCGTGGCAAAGGCCAGCCGCCAGTACGTTTACAGTTTATCCCGCTGGATGCCGGTGAATTGATCCCCGCCTTGCGCGAAGGGCGTGGGGATATTGCGGCAGGGCTATTGCCGCAGCTAGACGGGCTGAAAGCACTGGTGGGGGTCACCGAGCCCTATGCCCGCGACGAATGGTGTTTGGTCGGCAGCGCCAGCCGGCAGTTGGCGGGGCTGGACGAAGAAGTCGAGCTGCCAAGCTCCAGCTTTGGCCGGCGACTGCTCAGTAATGAACAAACTGATCTCAAATTAAAAGACGCCGCCCTTGGCGCAAACGCCGAAATGATCTTGCGTGCGATTCAGCAGGGCGAAACCCAGCTTACCTTAGCCAGCCGCTTGGTCACTCGCTTGTGGAACAGCCAATATCCAGCGTTGAAAGTCGGTGAATGCTTGGGGCAAAAAGTGGCTTATCAGTGGGCGGTGCGCCCCGATCAGCCGGCGCTGGTCGAGGATTTGAACCGCTATATCCAGAGCAAACAATTTACCAGTATGGATAAAGCCATTGAGCTGACCCGCCCGCATTTGATTAGTGGCGCGAAAGTAGCGCGCAGTGATGACAAAGTGTCGTCGATGGATAAGCTGGCGATTTTTGCGCCGATTTTTCAAGCCGCCGCGGCGGCGAATAATCTTGATTGGCTGCTGCTGGCGGCTATTGGGCAGAAAGAATCTAAGCTCAACCCTGTGATCCGCCAAAAAGGCCCGACCGGCATTATGCAGATCAACCCGTCCACCGCCCGCGCCATGGGGGTGCGTGATCCGCATTCGCACGAAGGCAATGTCTCGGCAGCCGCGGTGTACCTCGATTACTTGCGCAAGATGTACAGCAAGCAGGGCATCAATGAAGAAAACCAACTGTATTTCATGATTGCCGCGTATAACGCGGGCGAAGGGCGGCTGGAGCAATTACGCCGACAAGCCAAAGCCAAGGGCCTCGATCCGAATGTCTGGGTTGGGAACGTTGAAAAAATTGCGCTCTCTACGGTCAGCAAGGGCATGGTCGATTATGTTTCGACTGTAAATCGCTACTATCTGGCCTATCAGGCGGCTGAGCGAGCACGGCAAAAACAGAAAAAAGCCAGCGAATAGGCAGTAGTCAGCTTCTTTGCGCCTGATCACGAAACGCGGGCGTGGCGCAGGGTATAATTGTTGCAATTTGTAATAAAACTACGCGATTTATTGCAGCAAATCGGGCTGAAATGCTGCAAAAAAAGTTGAAACAAAATACAGGTTTAGCTTTTTTCTCTGTGCTGGGTCATGTATTTACGCGTTTAACTGGCGTATCGTTCGGCCTAAAGTCATGTCTGTTTATCTTCGGAGAGTTCCATTTATGCATTGCGGCACCAAAATCGTGGCCACGCTGGGCCCAGCTTCTACTGATCCAGCGGTCCTGGAAAGCCTGATTCAAGCCGGTGTGAACACCGTGCGTCTGAACTTCTCACACGGCAGCGCGCAAGATCACATCGATCGCGCCGCTACTGTCCGCGCCATTGCGGCCAAGCTGGGCAAATCAGTGGCGGTGTTGGCCGATTTGCAAGGCCCGAAAATCCGGGTGGGTAAATTTGAAAAGAACAAAATCGAGCTGGCCAAAGGCGCGAAATTCATTCTGGACGCCGAATGCGAGCTGGGTAACCAAGACGTAGTGGGTCTGGATTACAAAGAGCTGCCTAATGATGTTGAGCCCGGTGCGATCCTGCTGCTGGATGATGGCAAGCTTAAACTGGTGGTGGATCAAGTCGTGGGCGCGAAAGTGTTTACCACCGTGGTGGTGGGTGGCACCTTGTCGAACAATAAAGGGATTAACCGCCAAGGCGGTGGTCTGACTGCGCCGGCACTGACCGCCAAAGACATGGAAGACATCAAAACCGCGGCCAAGCTGGAAGCGGACTACATCGCCGTGTCATTCCCGAAATCATCGGCCGATATGTATATGGCGCGCACCTTGGTACGCGCGGCCGGTGGCCACGCGCTGCTGATCGCCAAAATCGAGCGCACCGAAGCGATTGATAATCTGGAAGAAATTCTGGATGCCTCCGACGGCATCATGGTAGCCCGCGGTGACTTGGCGGTTGAAGTGGGCGATGCTGCCGTGCCTGCGCTGCAAAAACGCATGATCAAACTGGCGCGTAAAAAGCACAAACTGACCATCACTGCGACGCAGATGATGGAATCAATGATCAGCAGCCCAGTGCCTACCCGCGCCGAAGTATCGGATTGTGCCAATGCCGTACTGGATGGTACTGATGCCGTGATGTTGTCGGCCGAATCTGCGGCGGGTAAATACCCGCTTGAAGCGGTACAAGCCATGGCGCGGACGATTGCCGAAGCTGAAAAATCAGGCGAAAGCAAAATCGAAGGCGAGTTTGACAATGTCAGCGACTTCGAGCGGATTGATCAGGCTGTAACGATGGCGGCGGTGTATGCCAGCAGTAATATGCAAGTGAAAGCGATCGTGTGTATTTCACACTCGGGCGCTTCAGCGCTGTGGCTGTCACGCTATATCACGGGTGTACCGATTTATGTGTTCACACAAGAGATCAACACCTATCGCAAACTGGCACTGTATCGCCATGTGCAGCCAGTGATGGTTGATCCAAATCTGGGCCCAGATCGTGAACAACATTTGGCCTTTGCCCAGCTCGAGCTGCTGCGCAGCGGCAAAGTGGTGCCGGGTGATCGTCTGATCGTAACGCTGGCATCGCCAGTGAATGGCGTGAATTCAGGCGCCAATACCATGCGTATCATCCAGGTGGCGCAAGGTAACCGCTAAGCGCTATTATGCGTCAGGCAACACGGCCGGTAGATCCGGCCGTTTTTTTTTTTGGTGGGCACTATGCTGAAGTGGTGGCCATCTGTAGGAGCAAGACATGAAAAAATCGGCGGACAAACAGCCAGCCAGCCCACGCAGCCCGCGTAAGCCAACCGCATCAGCGGCCAAACCCAGTCGAGCCAAGCCCGCCAAAGCGGCGGATGCCTTTAAGCCGGCCGGTGGCGAAGCGGTGCGCTTGGCCAAGCGTATGGCCGAGCTCGGCCTGTGTTCGCGCAGTCAGGCGGATCGACTGATTGAAGCGGGCCGTGTCGAAGTGGACGGCCAGGTTGTCACCACCTTGGGTAGCCGGGTGTTTGCCGAGCAGCACATCAATCTGCTGCCAATTGATCTAGAGCGCCTGGCCAATCAGCCGGAAAAAATCAGCATCCTCTGGCATAAACCGGCCGGCGTCGATGGCTGGGAAGTCGCCGATTTTCTCGCCATATTTGCCGAGCGCAGCCGTAGTCCGGATGATCAAACGGGCTACGCGTATTTGCAGCGCCACCGCCAGGGGCTATTGCTGCCGCTGGGGCTAGATCGGGAAGCTAGTGGCTTGCTGGTGCTGACGCAAGATCGCCGGCTGGCGCAAACGCTGAAGCAATACCGTGATTTCGAGCAGGAATATCTGCTGCAATTGCGCGCGCCAGCCACCGCCGCCCAACTGGCGCAAATGAATGCGTTGAAAGAATTTGACGGCGAGCCGATGAAAGGCTGGAAAGTCACTCAGCAAAACGAGCAGCAATTACGGCTAGTGCTGCGGGCCAATTCACCGTATCTGGTGCCGGATTGGTGCGAAGCGGGGGAAGTTGAAGGCGGCAATTACAAGCGCCTGCGGATTGGTCGCTTGGCGCTCGGCGGTTTGGCCGAAGGCCAGTGGCGCTATTTGCACGCGGATGAACGCTTCTGATTGCCAGGAGTATTGCCTGCAAAGCAAGCACTGCTTTCATTTATGGGGTAATACCCGACTAAGTATCTTGCTGGCCTTCCAGATGGCGACGGATCACCCGATTAAAGGCTTGAATCCAGTCGCTGGCAAATTGCCGATCGCCGGCATTAATCTCGGCAATCGCGCGCAACAGCGATTTTTGCTGCCCACGGTGGCTGTGGCGCAGCAAAATCGCATCAAACGCATCAATAATCGCCAAAATTTTGGCGCCATCACAAATCTGCTCAGCCTTGAGCCCATACGGGTAGCCGCTACCGTTGGCTTGCTCATGGTGTTGCAAAATCATTTCCGCGGCGGCTTGCCAGCCAGGAATCCGGTTGCACCATTCTGCGCCCCAGCTCGGATGGCGTTTAAGCTGCTCGCGCTCGGCGGCATCCAGCTGTGCGCTTTTCAGCCACAGATGTTCGGGCAGAAACATCATGCCCAGATCATGCAAATACACCGCCGCTTCCAGCTGCTGCGGATCGACCCGGTTGCCCACTTCGCGATTAGTGGCCAGGGCTAGCGTCAGGTTGCGATCGGTGCGGCCCTGAAAGGCGTTTGAACGCGCTTCCAGCTGCAAGGCCAGCTCGCGAAAGTAACGCAGGTCATCGTCTTGCTCCAGCTTGCTGCGGGCCTGCAGGGCAGCTTCCCGCGCCGGCAAATGGCTATTGCCGGGGCGAAAGCCGGTAATGGCTTCAATCAGCCGCGCCGCCGCCTGATCAATCTGTGCCTGCTCGAACAGCGCCAGGCCTTCTAGCCCATCACACAGCGTGAGTAGGGCGAGGCCGCTGGCGGGCTCATGGCGCTCCAATAGATCAATGGCCTGCTCCAGCCGATCGAGCGTCAGCAGAAATACTTCGCCGAGCAGATCGGTAAACAACAACTCGCCAGCGCGCATGCGGGTGAGCAGGCTTTCCACCGCGTGAATGAGCGGCAAGACAAACTCCAGCCGGCATAAGCCTGCATCGCCCTTGATATTGTGAAACGCGCGAAATAAATCGGCCACCACCGGCATCTGATTCGGTTGGCTGCGCAGCTGGGCAATCAGCGCCTCAATTTTGGGGGCATTGTCGGCTAAGCCATCGCGAAAATCCCGAAAGGAATTCCAGTCTTCAACTTGGGGCTGATTCAGCGCCGCTTTATTGGGCAGGAAAGGGCTAGGCATGGGGCATCCGGCGAAATGAAGGTAAAAGGGCATGGCTGTGTGCGCTTGAGCGTTTCACGCGCGTGGCACATGCCGTAAGATTGATTCTCTTTGTTATAGCGCGGCGCGCGCCAATGGGGAAATCCAAGTATGAACAGCCCAAGCCAGATTCTAAGCCCAGTGCAAGCCCGCATTTTGGCGGTCTTGATTGAAAAAGAACGCACCGTGCCCGATAGCTATCCGCTTTCGCTCAATGGCCTGCAAACCGGGTGCAATCAGAAAACCGCGCGTGAGCCGGTGATGGAGCTGAGCGAGAGCGAGATTCTGGCCGCGCTGGATGAATTAAAAAGTGCAGGTTGGATTACCGACCACTTGGCGGGGCGAGTGGCGCGCTACAGCCATCGCTTTGGGTCGCAGCTGGGTGTGCCTAGTCAGTCGGTAGCGGTGCTGGCCACCTTGATGTTGCGTGGCCCGCAAACCGCGGCTGAATTGCGCAGCCATTGCGAGCGTCTGCATCGGTTTGCCGATATTTCGGCACTGGAGGGTTTTCTGGCCGAACTGGCCGAGCGCAGCGCTGGCGCTTTGGTGCAGTTGTTGCCGCGTCAGCCAGGGGCCCGCGAATCGCGCTGGGCGCATTTATTGTGTGGTGAGCCGGTATTGGCCGAAGCGGTTGTCGCGAGTTCGCCACAGGCTAGTGGCGAATTGCTCGCGCGCATTGCGGCCCTGGAAGAAGAAATCGTGACGCTAAAAAACGAGTTTTCTGCATTTAAACGTCAGTTTGAGGCGTGAAAAATCCCGTTTTGCGACAGTGAACGTCGTAATTATGCGATTTTGTTCAAATTAAGTGTTTTTTCTGCAAAAAACGCTTGCCAGTGCAGCAGGGCTCGGGGAAGATATGCATCGCAGGATCTTCAAGCAGTGGATGTGTGTGTCGTAATGGCCTGGCCGTACCGCAGTGCTTTCCCTTGATGTCGTGCATTCTTTTTATTTATTCCGCATTTTAGGATACAAAAAATGGCACAAGGTACCGTTAAGTGGTTCAACGACGCTAAAGGCTTCGGCTTCATCACTCCAGATGAAGGTGGCGAAGATCTGTTTGCTCACTTCTCACAAATTCAGTCTAAAGGTTTCAAAACCTTGGCTGAAGGCCAAAAAGTTACTTTCGAAGTAACTACCGGCCCTAAAGGCAAACAAGCTTCTAACATCCAGCCGGTTTAATTCTCCGTCTGCATGTAGTTGCAAAAAAACCCGGCGCTGCCGGGTTTTTTCTTGCCTGCTGTTTGGCTGTACTTATAGGGTATCGCCATCTAAGCCTTATTTAGATTGGCTTGGCGGCAAATACCCCTGCGCTAAACGAGGTGGGGTTTACTGATTTTCCGGATGTTTGCCCACGACCGGCGCATAGTAAGCCCGAATTTTGGCCATGTCGGCCTCGATATCGCCGGTGGGGTAAAATAGCTCGCTGCAACCAGCGGCTTTGCGCTTGAAGTCGATATAGCCCAGCGCAATCGGCAGCTTGGCGCCCAGTGCGATGTAGTAAAAGCCGGTTTTCCACTTTTCGACTTTTTTGCGCGTGCCTTCGGGTGGAATCCCGACCACCAGCTGCTCGCTCTGCGCGTACACATTCACGATCTGGTCGACCAGTGAATTAGCCTGGCGGCGATCAACGGCAATGCCACCCAGCCAGCGCGAGAGCGGGCCGAGCGGGCCGCTAAACAGCGTATGTTTACCCATCCAGTAGATTTTCTGGCGCTTGGCAAAACACACCGCCAGGGCCACCGGGAAATCCCAGTTGCTGGTATGCGGCGCGCCGATCAGCACGTATTTATCCAGCGCCGGAAACTCCCCTTCAATGGTCCAGCCCAGCCGTTTTAGCGCCCAGCGACTGATGGGCGGCAAAATGTCGCGCAAAATCGGGGTGTCAAAAATGGTGGTGCGGCGCATTACTTTTGCAATCCTTGGCGCAGCAGCTCGTCGAGCAGATCGTTCAGGGTTTTGCCCTCAGCGGTGCAGCGCTCGTGCAGGGCGCTAACCAGGTCTTGTTTCAGTTTGCAGGCAAACGGCACCAAGCCTTGGGCTTGATCGAGTTTGCGCTGTTCTTTTTTATCGAGAACGCCGCCGGCGCCCGCCGCAAAGCGGTTGGGGGCGCTAGCACCGTGCAGGTCGTTGTGCAGTTTTTCGGCTTTGCGCTTCTCGAGTTCGTATTTTTTCATTGGCATGCTGGTGATCCTTGAGGCGAAGGGCGTATTCTACGGATTCATCTGCAATCAGTCCTGACTTTACGCATGAATTTAGCTGAACTTGCGCGCAAAACCCGCGAATTTGCCGATCAACGTGACTGGCGCCCCTATCACAACCCCAAAAATCTGGTGATGGCGATGTCGGTGGAAATGGCCGAATTGCTTGAACATTATCAATGGCTAACGCCCGATGAGGCGGCAAACTTACCGGTGGATACCACCTCACCGGTGGCGCAGGAAATGGCCGATGTGATGCTGTATATGCTGCGTTTGGCCGACGAAGTGGGGCTGGATCTGGAAGCCGCAATTTTGCACAAAATGCAGTTAAATGCCCAAAAATACCCCGCCTTGCCGCGCTAAGTTGATTGATGTATTGCCCGGTAAGCCTTATTTTAATTAGTCTCTAGCTCAATACCCCAAGAGGATGCCCGATGGTGACCAGTGTAATTTCCGATATGGATGGCGTGATTTACCGCGGTAAGCAGCTGATTCCCGGTGCCAATGAGTTTGTGCAACGCTTGCTGGCGGCCAAAACGCCATTTTTGTTTCTAACCAACAATGCCGAGCAAACCCCGCTGGATTTAAAACTCAAACTCGAATCTTTGGGGATTCATGGCCTGACGGAGGACAATTTCATCACCAGCGCGATGGCCACGGCGATGTTTTTGCGCCAGCAAAAAGAGCGCGCCAAGGTGTATGTGATTGGCGGCGGCGGCCTGATTAATGAGCTGTACAACGTGGGGTTTTCGATTTCTGAATCCAACCCCGATTATGTGGTTGTCGCCAAATCGTCAACTTTTAGCTTTGAGCAGCTGAAAAAAGCCGTGCGTTTTATTGATCATGGCGCCAAATTTATCGGCACCAATCCCGATATGATCGATCCGGTGGAGGGCGGTAATGAGCCGGCGGCCGGCACGATTTTGGCGGCGATTTCAGCGGCCACCGGCAAAAAACCGTATATCGTCGGCAAACCCAATGCGCTGATGATGATGCTGGCCAGCCGCAAACTGGGTGTGCACCCTGAAGAATGCGTGATGGTGGGTGATCGGATGGATACCGACATTGTGGGTGGCATGGAAGCTGGCATGAAAACCGCGCTGGTACTTTCGGGGGTTACGACCATGCCGATGCTGGATGAATTTCCCTACAAGCCCGACTATGTCTTTAACCATGTCGGTGAAATCGATTTTCAGGCGCTGTAGTCTAGGCTTGGGGCGCTCGGCGGCTTTTTGTATAATGCCGCCTTTTTCAGCAGAGGATAGGTCATGCGTTTTGAACATCTGGTGCAAATCAACGATCTGCAACAACCAGGCCCGCTGCTGCTGACTCGCAATCAGCTCTGGCAAGGTCTGGTGCTGCGCGCTGAGTCGCCCATGGAGTTTGTTGAGCACATCGATGAAAGCGAAGTGCTGCAACGTAGCGCCCACGGCCTTCAGCGCCGCGTGGTGATGGGCCAGCTGGAAGTGCTCGACCACATCGCTTACCAGCATGAAGAATCCGTGCATTACGACACCCAGCCCAGTGCCAAACATCTGGGTGGGCAGATGTGGATGAAAATCGAAGAGCCGGAGAGCGGCGCGCTATTCGTACGCTTTATTTACGAAACCCCACATCCCGATGATCCCGATCCCGAGCTGGAAAAATACCTGCGCTATCTGCAATCTGCGTGGCAGCAAATGGATCTTGATACCGTCATCACCATTCGTGAAATGGCTGCGAGTGGGCGTTTGGGCTAATGGCTGATCTCGGCAGGTGGCAATTAAAAAAGGGGCTGATTAGCTCCTTTTTTAATTTGTTTAGTTTTTGCGTAAAACCATGGCCGCAAGAACCAAGGCGATGGCAGCAATCGCGGCGCTGAGCCAATCAAACGCGGCGAGCAAGGTTTTGGGCCCGAAAGCATCGGGGATTTGCACGGAAATAATCCCTTCGACTTGCCCAAGTTGATAGCCGTAACCTTGTTTGGGGTACAGTGCCTGCACAGCAGCGGGGGCTTTTTGGGCGCTTTCATGGCAGCGCATGCAGGCTTCGGTGGCAACGAGTGCGCGGGCATACAACATTTTGCCGTTACGTTCTTCAAAATACTCGCTCGATTTATTTTCACGCATGGTTTCAATTGCTTTGCGTTCAAAAGAATTTGGTGAGTTTTTGGGGTTCATGTATTTATCTGAAGTGATGCGAAATGACGTTTTGGCATTGTCATTTTTCATTAGGTCAGAAATCTCACGCTGAACCAGCGCTGGGTTTTTAAGGTGGAAATTTAAGGTTTCCTGCACACTTTCTTGATCGGTGAGCGAATTATCCTGATTCACCAAATTGACAGCCAGCGTATCAAGGTGAGAATTGAGGTCGACGACTTCGCCTTTGGCTTCTTTGATCCAAATGCCTTTATATTGCGCCGCCCATTTACCAATCATTTCGACCATATTGGCGACCGTGCGGGCCTGCTGAACTTGTTCGTTGGAATAAATTGATTTAGCGAAGAAAATTGCAGGAAAACTGGCGATGACCAGTAAGAGAAGCAGGCGTTTCATGGCGGTCTTGGTGTCTTATTGTCGTGCAAGCCAAGACCGGTCCATGGGTGGGAGTTCAAGGCTTGAGGTTGGTCTCAGAGGGCTTAAGCATCTCCGCCCCCTTTTTTCATGATTTTCCCTTCAGCTGCACGCTGGCGACGAACTTCTTTCGGATCTGCAATCAAAGGGCGATAGATTTCTACGCGATCTTTCTCGCGCAGAATAGTGTCCAACTTCACACTCTTGGCGAAAATCCCTATTTTCTGCTGCGTTAAATCAATTTCAGGGAACTCGGCCAGGATGCCGGATTGTTCGATCGCCTGTTGGGCGGTGGTGCCGGTAGGCACTTTGAGGCTCAACAGTTTTTGTTTGCTGGCGGTGGCGTACACCACCTCGACGGTAATTTGGCTCATGGTTTATCCGTATTTGCGGTCGGCTTCTTTCACAAAAGCATCGACAAAAGTGCTGGTGATCTTGCCAAACACCGGGCCGATCACGGCATCAAGGGTGCGGCTGGAAAATTCGTAATCGAGTTCGAACTCGATTTTGCAGGCGTCTTCCATCAGTGGTTGAAAGCGCCAGATGCCGGTGAGGGCTTTGAAGGGGCCGTCGACAAAATGCATGACGATTTCGTGTTCGGTTTTAGTATCCCGTGTGCGAAAGAACGTGCTGACTTTCAAAAACTCGATCCGCACGGTGACATCGAGTACCGTTTCGCTGCGTTCATGCACTTCGACGCCGCCACACCAGGGTAAAAACCGCGGGTAATCTTCCACCCGGTCAACCAATTCATACATCTGGGCGGCGGAGTGGGGGACAAGGACGGTTTTACGAATGGACTGCATGGTCATCAATGGGCTGGCGGGGTAAAATACACGGCTCGCAGCAGCAGGTGCTAACCGATGTCGCGCGGTGCTGGAAATCAGGCCGCGTTTTGTCGCCATAGAGTGAAAATGAACGAATATCCTACCGAGCTAGAACACGACACGCAAGCCGATTACCGTCAGCCGGCCCCGGTGGATGAAACCGCCAGCTTCCGGATGCCCCCGCATTCGGTCGAGGCCGAACAATCGGTGCTGGGTGGTTTGATGCTGGAAAACACTGCCTTTGACCGGATCGCGGATATCCTGACCGAACAGGATTTTTATCGCGAAGACCATCGGCGGATCTTTCAGGCGATTATCAAGCTCATTGAGCACAACCGCCCGGCGGATGTGATTACGGTTAAAGAATCGCTCGATACTACCAATGATCTGACCTACGTGGGTGGGCTGTCGTACTTGGGCTCGCTGGTGCAAAACACGCCTAGCGCGGCCAATATCCGGCGCTACGCCGAAATCGTGCGCGAGAAATCCGTGCTGCGCCAGCTGGCCAGTGTGGCCACCGATATTGCTGACGCCACTTATTTCCCGAATGGGCGTGATGCCAAAGAGCTGCTTGATGAAGCAGAATCCAAGGTGTTCCAGATTGCCGAGCAATCGGCCAAAGGGCAGCAGGGTTTTCATACCATGCCGCCGATTCTGAAAGAAATCGTTGAGCGCATCGATTATCTGTATCAGCAAGAAAATCCATCCGAAGTCACCGGCACGCCAACTGGTTTTATCGATCTGGATAAAATGACTTCCGGCCTGCAGGGCGGTGATCTGATTATTGTGGCTGGCCGGCCTTCGATGGGTAAAACGGCGTTTTCGGTCAATATTGCCGAGAATGTGGCCATTCATAGCAAACTGCCGGTGGCGATTTTCTCGCTCGAGATGGGGGCGGCCCAGTTGGCGATGCGGATGGTGGGTTCGGTGGGCAAAATCGATATGCATAAGCTCAAAACCGGCCGCTTTGAGGATGAAGACTGGCTCAAGCTCACCCACGCCGTGGGCAAGCTCTCGGAAGCGCCGCTGTTTATCGAGGAAACCGGTGCGCTGACCGCACTGGATGTGCGCACCCGTGCGCGCCGCTTGGCGCGCCAATGTGGCGGTCAATTGGGTTTGATTGTGATCGACTACTTGCAGCTGATGGCTGGGCGCGCGGGCGCGAAAGACCAAAACCGCGCCACCGAGCTGGGCGAGATTTCCCGTTCGCTCAAAGGTCTGGCTCGCGAGTTGAAATGCCCGATTATCGCGCTCTCGCAGTTGTCGCGTTCGGTCGAGCAACGGACCGACAAACGCCCGATGATGTCCGATTTGCGTGAGTCGGGGGCGATTGAGCAGGATGCCGACTTGATCATGTTTATGTACCGCGATGAATACTACAACCCCGACAGCCCGCACAAAGGCTTGGCCGAGTGCATTTTGGGCAAGCACCGGAATGGCCCGGTGGGGCGGATTCCGCTGGTCTTTCAGGGTATGTACTCGCGCTTTGATAATGCGCTGATGCGCCCAGATGGCTGGAATAGCGATCTGGAGTAAGCTGGGGCCCAATCCGCAGCCGCTGTAGTCAATGTTCAAGCACGCAGCCTATCTCCGTGCCTTCGGCAGGATTGGCTGTCGCGCCGTAAGAGGAAAAACCGCATGAATACGCCAACGATTACCCATTTCCAGCAAGCCGTGCCGGTGAGTATTGATTACCCGCGCCCAGAGCGGCTGGTGAGTGGTAATCCGCAACGCCAAACCTGGACACACTACGAATCGAGCGATCGGCAACTGAGCTGCGGGATTTGGGCGTGCGAAGTAGGTGCCTGGCAAATTCGCTTTGCCGCCGACAAAGAAGAGTTTTTTTGCGTGATCAGCGGCAAGGTCTGCCTGCACGGTGCCGATGGCAGTGCCGTGATCGTGGCGGCGGGCGAAGCGGCGGTGATTCCGGCCGGCTTTGAAGGCCGTTTTGAAGTATTGGAACCGGTGCGCAAGTATTTTGTGGTGCTCGATCGCGCCGCCCGAGGTTAATGATGAAGAAATTTCAGCAGCTGTTCGACACGCTGAATCGCAAACTAGAAGGCGATCTCTCCGGGGTGGAGCTACCGAAAGCGCCACCGGCCGCCGAGTCTGGCCTAGGTGAGAAAGCCGCTGCGCCGGGTGAGCCCGAGCCGGCCAGTAAAGATCGGCTCGACCCGCTGTTTGCGCTGCCGATTGCACCAATTACCGATGCGGCCAGCAAAGGCCTTTCGTCGGCCAAAGAATTACTCAGCCCCGTGGCGAGCAAATTGGGCGCCAAAGTTGCCGCAGCGTGGCAAACTGGCGCTGAGCAGCTGAAACAAGTGGCTCAGCGCCGCGAAAAAGACCCCGCCGCCGAGCTGGCAGAGCTCGATAGCGACGCCATCTTATTCGGCCCACGGGCGGCCAAACCAGCTGCCAGCTCTGCTGCGCCCACGGTGCCAGCCGTTGCAGACGAAGCGGAAATCCTGCAGGAGAATTTTGCGCCGGAGCAGGGGTATATCCGCAGCGCGCATTACGAGAAAGGTCTGCATCGGCATACTGAGCCAGGTATGCCAGCTGCGGTGGAGCCAGCGACGAAGCGTAATCCTGAATACTTAACCCCGCCGGCGCGCAACGCTGCAGCAACACCCGCGGCGTTTGCTCCTGTCGCGCCAGTGGGCGTGCAGCCGCAGGCTGAGGTGGTGTCCACGCCCCGCCAGCCGGCGGCATCTCCAGCCAACGGCGATGTTCAACCAGTAGCTCCGCGCACGCAAGCCGCTTCATCAGTGCGTCCCCCCGCCGAGGTCAACGCCGAGCCCGTGGTTAGTGCAACTACGGCGAACGTGGCGGCGCCTCGCGCAACTGAAGTTAGTGCAGATATCGCACCGAATGAAGCCCCTCCCGCGCAAATCACCGATCCTTTGCAATACGCGCCGCCCGTGCGCGATTGGCCGCGTAAGCAGCGCCGTGAATTGCCGGTGATTGATATGCAACACATCCAGCGAAATCTGGAGCGCAGCGCGCGCAAATTAACGCTGGAGGGAGCCAAGTTGCCACCAGCGGAGCCGGTCGAACCCTTGCCGGTGATCAAGCCCGAAGAAATTCGCGAGCGCCTGCAGGATATTCACGCCAATAAGCGTCCGTCGGCCAAACTGGCGCCGAGTGAAGTGCGCCATGCGCGCGCGGATGCTCCCGCTCCAGCCGCGCGGCCCGCGACCATCGCTGTGACAACGCATAGCCCTGCGCCGGTGGCCCCCACTGCGCCTAATCATTCTGCAGCTGGTAAAACTTCGGCAGCCGGCAAAACTCCGGCAGTGGCAGTCACTCCAGCCGCACATGCCGCGGAGTTACTGAGCACGCCCATCGCCCGGGCGCCGGCGCCGGAAGTGATCCGCGTGTTTCAAGTGCCCGGTGCAGCGGTGGCCGCGCCGGCTGCCGTGAGCGCCGTAGTGGCTACGCCCAATCTGCATCAGGCTGAAGCCGTCAGTGAGGCGAGCACACCAGCCACAGAGACCGCTCCTCAGCTTGATCCGTTTGCGCATCTGAGCGATGAGCAATACTACCCGCCGACCGCGCCGGAGCTGGCAGAGCCGCTCGCACCTGTGGCAACGTCGTGGATTCAGCCGCAGAGTCAGCCTTTGCACACGGCCCCAAATCAGGGGGTGAACCATTGGTTGTCTCCTGCAGAGGTATTGCCTGCGGCACTTGATAATCCGCCGTTTGAGAGTGATACCCCTATTAGGTATGTGGAGCCGGCCCTGACCTCAGCGGCCGAAACTCCGGTCGTACGCCCCAACCAGTTTTTACGGCCCGATGAATTCGCGCCAACGCCCAAAGCCAGCACCAATCAGTGGCGCACCGAAGATGGCTTGTGCCTGCCGCTGGAATTACTGCGCCCGCCGGCCGCGCAGGCGATCCCGGTGACGCAGGAAGAACTGCTGGAACGCAGTATTCTGATTGAAGAAAAGCTCAATGAATTTAAAGTCAAAGTCAGTGTGCTGGATGCCTATGCCGGCCCGGTGATTACCCGCTTTGAAGTCGAGCCGGCCACCGGGGTGCGTGGTGCGCAGGTGGTGAATCTGGCCAAAGATTTGGCGCGTTCGCTGGGTCTGGCTTCGGTGCGGGTGGTGGAAACCATTCCGGGCAAAACCTGCATGGGGCTGGAGCTGCCCAACCCAAGCCGGCAGATGATTCGGCTATCCGAAATTCTGTCTTCGCCCGAATATCAGCAGCAAAGCTCACCCTTAACCATCGCGCTGGGCAAAGACATTAGCGGTATTCCGGTAGCAACTGATTTGGCCAAAACCCCGCATATGCTGGTGGCCGGTACCACCGGCTCGGGTAAATCGGTGGGTGTGAATGCGATGATTCTGTCCATTCTGTTTAAAGCCACGCCCGATGAAGTGCGCATGATCATGATCGACCCGAAAATGCTGGAGCTATCGGTGTACGAGGGCATTCCGCACCTGCTGGCGCCGGTGGTGACCGATATGAAGCTGGCAGCCAATGCGCTGAATTGGTGTGTGGGCGAAATGGAAAAACGCTACCGGCTGATGAGTGCGCTGGGCGTGCGCAATCTGGCCGGCTACAACCAGAAACTGGCTGAAGCCGCCGCGCGCGGCGAAAAACTCACCAATCCATTTACGCTCACGCCAGAGCAACCCGAGCCGCTAGAAAAACTGCCGCTGATTGTGGTGGTGGTGGATGAATTTGCCGATTTGATGATGGTAGCGGGCAAGAAAATCGAAGAGCTGATTGCGCGGCTGGCGCAAAAAGCCCGCGCCGCCGGTATACACCTGATTTTGGCCACCCAGCGCCCGTCGGTGGATGTGATTACCGGGCTGATCAAGGCCAATATTCCGACCCGGTTGGCTTTTCAGGTGTCGAGCAAGGTGGACAGCCGCACCATCCTAGATCAAATGGGGGCGGAAGCTTTGCTGGGGCAGGGTGATATGTTGTTCCTGCCGCCCGGCACCGGATATCCGCAGCGCGTGCACGGTGCATTTGTCGATGATGCCGAAGTGCATTGCGTGGTTGAATACCTGAAACAGCTGGGCGAACCGGATTACATCGAAGGGGTGCTGTACCCCGCCAACGAGGCCGAAGCTGGCAATGGTGGTGGCAGCGTGGCGGAGGGCGAAGAGAGCGATCCGCTGTATGACGAAGCGGTGGCGCATGTGATACGCAGCCGGCGGGCGTCGATTTCGGCGGTACAGCGGCAATTTCGCATCGGTTACAACCGCGCAGCGCGGCTGATTGAGCAGATGGAGGCCGCTGGGATCGTGAGCAATATGGAAAGCAATGGTAATCGCAGCGTGCTGGTGCCATCGCACGAATAGTTTGATACCACTTTCACAGTCCAACCCGCTACGGCGGGTTGTTTTTTGCCTGAAAATCGCCATGCGAATGGCATTTTTGCTGCTGCCAAGCCACAGCCGGCGCTGCTTCCACGATAGTCCTGTAATCTAAGTCACAAAGCAGGCTATGATTTCAGAATAAAAGCACAAAGTCTGGATGAGAGATGAAATCGTTTGCCGATGGTCGCTTCGTGGCCGAGAAAAAACTCGGGCAAGGTGCGCAGGGTTTGGTGTATTTGGCGACCGATACCCAGTTAAACCGGCCAGTGGCCCTCAAGGTATTGCACACCCAGCCGGTTGAGGCGTTGCGCGAAGCGCGCATGATCAGTCAACTGAATCACCCCAATCTGGTGACGCTGCACGATGCCTTTGCCCATGAGCAGCATCCCTGTCTGGTGTTTGAATATGTGGCCGGAGAAACCTTGGCCGCCCGCTTGCAGCGGCAGGGGCCGCTGGAGCCGGTAGCGGCGGTAAAACTCATGGCTGCGGTGCTGGAAGGCCTGTATGCCGCGCATCAGCGCGGCATTGTGCATCGGGATATGAAGCCGCAAAACATCATGCTGGATGAGCACGATCGGCCGCGGATTATGGATTTTGGTGTGGCCAGTAGCGCCGGCGAGCGCGACCCACAGCTCAATGGCACGGTGGGTTATATCGCCCCAGAAGCAATCAGTAATCTGCCGGTCAATGCTCAGGCTGATGTATTTGCTTGCGGGGCGATGCTGTACCAGATGCTGACCGGCCAGCCGGTGGTGAAAGCCGAGTCGATGTTTGCCATGTTGCATAAAACCGTCTCGGCCACGGTCGCGCCGCCCTCCAGCCTTAATAGCCAGATTAATGATCAGCTCGATCATCTGGTGCTCACGGCGCTGTTTAAAGACCCACAGGCGCGCTTTGCCGATGCTGGCGAAATGCGGGTGGCTTTGCTCGATTGGCTTGAGCAAAGCGGCGAAGCGGGCGCCGCTGCCAATGATGGTCGGCACAGCACGATTGAATTTTTGCTCCGCCGTATGCGCCATTCGGCCGATTTTCCAGCGCTATCGCAGACCATTCAGGCGATTAATCGGGTGGATGATTCTGAAGCGGAACGGATTCAGAGCCTATCGGGCGTGATTTTGCATGATATTTCGCTGACCAATAAGCTGTTAAAAATGGTGAATTCGGCCAGCTTTGGCCAGTTTGGCGGCACCATTAGTACCATTTCGCGGGCGATCGTGATTTTGGGCTTTGATCGTATTCGCAGTCTGGCGGTGACTTTGCTGCTGTTTGAGCATATGCAGAATAAAGGCCACGCCGCCCGCCTGCGTGATGTGGTGCTGGAGATCTTCTTTGGCGGCGTGCTCAGTCGGCGGCTGGCCGATAAATCGGGCTGGCGTGATACCGAAGAAGCGCTGATTTGTGGCATGTTTCAACATTTGGGCCGTTTGCTCACACATTTTTATTTCAACGAAGAAAGCGTTGAAATCATGAAACGGGTGGCACAAACCGGCGAGGCCGAAACGCTGGCCGCGCAGGCGATTTTGGGCGTGAGCTATGCCGAATTGGGCGAGGCGATTGCAAAAGAATGGAATTTCCCCGATCGCATCGTCACCAGCATGCGCCCTTTACCTGAGACCAAAGTACGCGAGCCGGCCAATCAGGGTGAGCGTTTGCGGGTCTTTGCCAATCTGGCCGGTGATTTGTTGCCCACTCTGGCGCAAAGCCCGCAGGCTGCCGCGGGCCATTTAGCTGGCCTTAGTAAACGCTACGCCGCCGCGGTGAGCTGGAAAGAGCGCGATTTGCATGATCTGATGCAAGAAGCGGCTGAGCAATACCTCAATTATCTGTCCGTGCTGGGGATAGACCCAGGCCCCACCAAGTTTGCTAATCAACTGCGAGCCATGGTGGGGCGCCAGCCGGTGGCGGCCCCCGCGGCACCATCAGAGCTGGCAGATATTCAGGTCTCGACCACGGCCAATGGCACGCTGGCCAATCCGGCGGCGGTACTCTCGGCGGGGATACAGGACATAACCAGTACCCTCGTTGGCGATTACAACCTCAACGATGTGCTGCGGATGATTCTAGAAACCATGTATCGCAGCATTGGTTTTGATCATGTGCTGTTTTGCACCCGTGACATCAAGCGCGGTTTGATGGTGGCCCGCTTTGGCTTTGGCGATGACATTGAAGTGCTGCAGCGGCAATTTAGCTATCCGCTGGCGCCGGTGCACGATGTGTTTCAGTTGGTGATGCAAAAGGGCGCCGATGTACTGATTGAAGACATCGATGCCGAAAGCATCAGCCAGCGCATACCGGCCTGGTATCGCAGTGCTTCGGCGGCCAAATCGCTGATTGTGTTTCCGGTGATTATTGATAAGAAGCCATTGGGGCTGTTTTATGCCGACCGCCTGGCCGCGCATTCACTGCAGTTGCCACATGAGCAGTTGAATTTACTTAAAACCTTGCGCAATCAGGCAATTTTAGCGATCCGGCAAAAGCAGTTTGCCGCGGGATGATGTTTGTGTGAACTTTTGTGCGATGCACAAAATAATGCTTGACCTCGTGGAGGCAAGCAGCAACAATGCAATTGTTGCGATGCACAAACTTACCTGGAGATTGCCATGTTTGCCACTCAGAAACAATTTGCTGAACTGAATCAAGCCAATCTGGAAAAATCACTGCGCCTGACGAATATCGCGCTGGGTGGTGCTGAGCGCCTGTTCCAGCTGCAACTGTCACTGGCTCGTGATCTGTTGGCCGAAAATGCTGAAACAGCTAAATCACTGTCACAAGTTAAATCAGTGCAAGAGCTGGTTGATCTGCAAAAAACCCTGACTCAGCCTAGCGTTGAAAAAACCATCGCTGTGGCCCGCACTGTGTACGAAGCTGCGAGCAGCACGCAAGCCGAGCTGAACAAACTGATCGAAGAGCAAGTGCTGGAATTCAACAAAAACCTGGTGTCGTCACTGGAACAAGCTGCGCAACAAGCGCCAGCTGGTAGCGCCGCTGTGGCACTGCTGAAAAACGCGGTTGAAAGCGCCAACACTGCTTTTGATACCGTACAAAAAACCAGTCAGCGCATCGCTGCTAACCTGACTGAAGCGACTGTAGCTGCAGTTGAAACTGGCGCCAAATCAGTGGCTGCCGCCAGCAAAGCGGGCAATAAAGCTGCTTAAGCTGCTAAGCAAATCTGAATAGAGCCACACCCTAGGGTGTGGCTTTTTTATTGAGCTTGGTGGGTTAGCAGACCGATATCGCCGCCCTGCGCGGCGGTATTGCGGCTGACGGTGATTTCGGCCACCAGCTGATAGAGCGGCCAATGCCCATCTTCAAATGGCAAAATGAGCGGCACAATCGCGCCGCTGCGCTTAGCCAGTTGCTGCCGTAGCAGGTGCGCATCGGGGCCGCTGTACATCGCCGCGGCCAGTTGTTCGGCCAGCGGTTCGGCACAAAAGATGACCCGCTCACCCAATTTGCGCGCCCAGTCTTGAATACGGTCTGTCGCAGGTAATACCGGTGTATTGCCGGTGAGTAAGGCGATACCCGCTTGCTGCAGCCGCAGCCATTCGCTGTGCCCCAAGCAGGCGACCAAACCGCGCCCTTGATAGTGCAGGGTATTATCTTCGCCGGTCGGGCCGGGCAAGGGGAGTGGCTGGCCGAGTGGGCTGCGCCGGGCTGCGTCCTCCCATAAGATTTCCAGATCAACACTCTGATCCAGATCCGGCCACAGCCCACTGAGGCTACGCAGGAAACTGAATGTGTCGGCAAGCTCTGCATAATGCGGCTGGCAGGGGTCGCCATTGCGAGTCCAGCGCCAGATCGCCCACGGACCGCCGGCTTTCGGGCCTGTGCCTGAGCCTGCGAGCCCCCCAAAGGGTTGCCCCCCTACTAGTGCGCCGATCTGATTGCGATTGATATACACATTGCCGACCGGGCACAGCGCTCGACAGCGCTGAATGGTTTCTTCCAGCCGGGTATGTATGCCCATGGTTAGGCCATCGCCCAGAGCCGCGACATCACGCAAGAGTTTGTCCAAGCCTTTGCGCGGATAGCGCAACACTTGCAGCACCGGGCCAAATACTTCGCCGCCAGCTTGCTTGAGGTCACTAATTTCAACGAGTGTGGGGCTGAGATAATGCCCACTGCTTGGCACTGCGCTGCGAGTACGCCACACCGCTAAACCTTGGTTTTGCCAGGCCTGGATACGCGCTTCAACCCGTTGTTTGGCGGCTGCAGAAATCAGCGGCCCCATTTCGGTCGCTAATTCGCTGGGGTCGCCGACGTAGAGCTCAACTAGCATTTCGCGCAAGCGCGGCAAGATTTGGCTAGCTAGTGGTTCCTCAATACACAAAATACGGGCGGCCGAGCAGCGCTGGCCAGCGCTATCAAAGGCCGACTGAACCAGATCACGTAATAATTGCTCCGGGTGGGCAGTGTTGTCGGCCAATAGGATGTTCACCCCGCCGGTTTCGGCTACCAGCACGCGGTCAGCGCCAAATGCGGCAATCGCCTGCTCAATTTTCCTAGCGCTAGCCAGTGAACCGGTAAAGGCCACCCCCTGGCAGCGATGATCGAGCGTAAGTGCTGCCCCCACGTCTGCGCCACCCATCAGCAATTGCAGTACATCGGTGCCGATGCCGGCGCGGTGGAAGCAATGCACGGCCAGGCTGGCAATCAGCGGCGTTTCAGGTGCCGGCTTGGCCAGCACCGGATTGCCGGCAATCAGCGCCGCGGCAATCTGGCCCGTAAAAATGGCCAGCGGGAAATTCCACGGGCTAATTGCCACCACAACGCCTACTGGCTGCGGTGCTTGCTGTAGCCAATGCTGGCGGGCTTGCTGTGCGTAGTAGCGACAAAAATCAATGGCTTCGCGCAGCTCTTGCTCGGCATTGCGCCAGGTTTTGCCCGCTTCGCGCACCAATAAATTCAGTAAGGGCGCGGCTTGCTGCTCCAGCAAATTCGCGGTCTGCTCTAGCGCTTGCGCGCGTTGCAACACGGGCGTTAGGCGCCAGCGCGAAGCGGCAGCTTCGGCCGCAGCAAAGGCGACATTAATCTCGGCCAGTTGACTGGGGCAATAGGCGCCAAGGCGGTCGGTATTTTGGGCGGGATTGAAGCAATCGATTTTAAGGGTATTGCTCGCAGTGTATTGATGTATAAGCGCTGAGGCTAGATACTGGGTGCTAGTATGTTCATTAATGCTGGCGATGCGGGTTTGCCATTGCGCCAGCATCGCTGGGTCGATTTGCGCGGGGGTCTCGCGGGGCAAATACAGTTTATTGGGCGGTTTTAAGCGTTTGCTGGCAGTGGGCGGCGTCACCGGAGGGTGAAACAGTTGATGCATAAACGATGTATTGGCCCCGTTTTCTAAGAAACGGCGCACTAAGTAGGGCAGCAGCTGGCGGCTATCGCCCACCGGCGCATACAGACGGCAAGGGCGTTCAATGCCCATTTCACTGGCTGCTTGGTAGAGGCCTTCGCCCATGCCCAGCAAGGCCTGATATTCAAATTGCTGCTGCTCGCCCATTAAATGCAGCTGGGCGATGGTAAATGCATTGTGGGTGGCAAACTGGGGAAAAATACGGTGCGGCGCCTGCAGGAGCACCTGCGCGCAGGCCAGATAATGCTGGTCGGTGCGGCTTTTTTCGGTCCAGACCGGGTAGTGGCTTAAGGCGGCTTGCTGCGCCAGCTTGATTTCGCTATCCCAGTACGCGCCTTTAACGAGGCGGACACTAATCGGTTTGTGTAGCTCGCGGCTTAGCTTATTCAGCCATTTCACCACCTCGAGCGCGTTTTTTTGATAAGCCTGCACCGCAATCCCCAACCCAGCCCATTCGCGCAGTTTGGGCTCATGCATCAGTCGGGCAAAAAGCTGCAGGGTTAAGAGCTGGCGTGCGCTTTCTTCGGCATCGATGGTGAGCCCAATATCCAGCTGCATGGCGCGCTCGGCTAAGGCATACAGCTGCGGGTAGAGTTGCTCTTGGACTGCGTCGGCCTGCTCAAGTTGAAATTTCGGATGCAAGGCCGAGAGTTTCACCGAAACACTGGGGCCAAAATACCCAGCACCCTGGCTGTATTGGCCTACCGCCTCAATGGCTTGGGCATAGGCTTCTCCATAGCGCCTAGCTTCGCTCTGGCTCATTGCGCTTTCGCCCAGCATATCGAATGAATAGCGAAATTCGCTGGCTTGTTGTTGTAAGGCCTCTTGAATGTGATCTGCAATCACAAATTGCTTAGCCAGCCGCAACAGCGCATGGCGGATCGATTCGCGAATCAGCGGGTCGGTTAAGCTCGACGACCAACTTTCGGCCAAATCCAGACCCAAAGTGGCCAAATTGATTTGCCAGGAAGGGCTTTGCCCACGTATGGCATGCCAATCGGCGGCATGCAGCTGCTCGGCAATCAGGGTCGAAACGGCTGCATCATCCGGGATGCGCAGCACGCCTTCGGCTAGATTTAATAAGGCGCGGCCAGCCGGGGTATGCAGCGGAAACTGCGCCAGCAAGGCATCCAGCCCACCGGTGGCTTGGCGCAGCTGGCGCACTTTTTGGCTCAGCAAATGCCCCATGGCATCGGCGCGTAGTTGCTGTTCGCTGCCGAGCATGCCGGTATTTGGTTGCTGGCTTGCCAAGCGCGCTTCGTCGGCCGCGCGCAATTGCGTCAGCGCGATTAAATCGCGCGGTAAATCAAAGAGGGCAGTGGGCAAGCGCAGCATATGGGTCCCTTGGCCCGTGGGCGCAGAGCTTATACCGTAAAGCGGCGAATGGTTTTGTCCAGGCCTTCGGCAATCTGGGTTAGGCGGCCGGCTAGTTGATTGATGTTTTCGGCGGCGCTATGGTTTTCCTCGCTGACCTGCGCGATTTTCTCCACATTGCGGGCGATTTCCTGGCTCGCAATACTTTGCTCTTTGATGGCGCCGCTAATGCTGCCAATGTGCTCCACACTGCGGCGGGTGACGTTTTCGATGGCGCTTAAGGCATCGGCCACACTTTCGGTGCTGCGCACGCCGCTTTCGACCAATTGCCCAGCGGAGCGCATCCCCTCTGCGGCCAGCGACGTATCGCGTTGTACCGAGTCGATTTTGCTGGTGATCTCAACAGTGGCTTGTGTGGTGCGCTCGGCCAATTTGCGCACTTCATCAGCCACCACGGCAAAGCCGCGCCCCAAATCGCCGGCTCGCGCCGCTTCGATCGCGGCATTGAGCGCCAGCAGATTGGTTTGATCGGCAATGTCTTTAATCACCATGGCAATGCTACCAATTTCATCCGAACGTTGATTCAGCTGCACGATGGTTTCAGACGAGCGATTGATCGAATCGGCAATCTGGTTGATCTCTACCGCGGCTTTTTTGGCAATGGCCGTACCTTCGCTGGCGGTGACCGAGGCCTCGCGCGCTTCGCTTTCCATCGTGAGGGTGTTGTCGGCAATCATATTGACGCTGACCGACATTTGCTCCACCGCGGCAGCCGTCGAAGCGGATGCTTCCGCCTGCTGGCGCGAAGCTTGGGCAATTTGTTCTGAAGCATTGGTGAGCTCGCGCGCCGCGCTTAACAGCTCGCCCGAATTGCGGTTAGCCAAGCCAATTACTTCGCACATGCCAGTAAACAGGCGATTTAGTGCGGTAGAGGTTTGGCCGATTTCATCATGCTGATTGGCGGTGAGGCGACGGCCAATATGGCCGGTGCGGTCCATTTCATCAATATCACGCTGCATCTGATTCAATGGCTGGCGCACGCTGCGTGAAATCACCACGGCGGCAATCACTGCGGCCGCAATCGCCAAGAGCAGCAGCACAATTGTGATTTGATTGGTGGCCGCTCGTTGGGCTTCAACTTTGCCGGCAATCGCCTTCACTGCCGTCATCGCTTCTTTGGCGTGTTCGGCGGAGTCTTCACCGAGTTTGCGTACGACTGCTTTGTGTTTATCAAAGGCCTGATTGGCTTCGCCGGTGCTGGCGTATTTGCCGGCGGCGACTTCATTAAAGGCCTTGGCGTAATCATCGAGCCCGGTTTGCAGCTCGGCAATGGCTTTTTTGCGCTCATCATTGGCGACCGGCGCGGCTTTATCGAGCGCGGCTTTGGCGTCGGCTTGGGCTTTATCCCATTTGACTTTGTATTCTTTTACTTTTTCCGGATTGCTCAGATTAATAAATAGGTCTTTTTCAAAACGGCGTAAATGCAGCACATTTTCGCCCAGCTCATTCATCGCAATGCCGTATTCCAGATCGGTGCTTAAGAGCTCTTGCACCACATTGGCCGATTGGCGCAAACCCATCAGGCCGGCCAAGCCCACGGCGATAATTAATACGATCATAACCACAAAACCGAGCGTGATTTTGGCGGCAATGGTGAGTTTGGACGACATGAGCGACTCCGAATTAGTTATTTAATCATCAGTATAGGTTGGCATAAGCAATCTGCAAGCCATGACGATGATTTCATAAAATGTCATATTTCAACGGTCAGGTGAGCTTGCGGTGAATCGGGTAAAATTGGCTTTTTGCTGTTTACCGAGCTTGAGCATGACCCAGGTCACAGAATTAACGCCGTATGAATTACTCGGTGGCGCGCCCGTGCTGCGCCAGCTAGTTGATCGCTTTTATGACCTGATGGCGAGCGACCCGCGCGCATCGACAATTCAGGCCATGCATGGCGCTGACACTGGCTTGATTCGGGAAAAACTATTCGAATTCTTGTCTGGCTGGTTGGGTGGCCCACAGCTGTTTATCGAAAAATACGGCCATCCGCGCTTGCGCGCCCGGCATATGCCGTTTGCGATTGGTGAGGCCGAGCGGGATCAGTGGTTGCTGTGCATGTATCAGGCAATGAACGACACCCCGATGCCGGCTGAAGTGCGCAGCCATCTGGAAGAAGCGTTTTTCCGCACAGCCGATTTTATGCGTAACCAATAAACTGGATTATTACAGGGGTATTGCCCTGCAAGCATTAGCTGGATTGATTTTAAAAAGGATACCCTTATGGGTATCCGTAGATTAATAACAAAGCTCACTCGCGAAGCGAGGCGCCCCTCAAGGAGGGGACGGGTGGGGTGGGAATAGAACATCAAGGCTGCAGACTAAACGCCTTATTCCCTAGGCTCGGCTTTGCTCCGACTCGCAGAGGATTGTTCTTCCACTTGGCCAGCAGCCTGAGGATACCCGACTGGGTATCCTTTTTTATTGGCCGCCGGCAAAGTCATTTTGCCGCCAGGCTTCATACACTGTGATGGCCACGGCGTTAGCCAGATTCAGGCTGCGGTTATTGGGCAGCATCGGTAGGCGGATACGCTCGCCCGGCGCGAATTCGGCCAAGATTTCGGCCGGTAGGCCACGGCTCTCGGGCCCAAATACCAGCACATCCCCGGGGGCATAGCTCACGGTATCAAAGCGCTGCGAGCCCTTGGTGGTGCCAGCAAAAAAGCGCCGCCCGGCTAGTGCGGCGCGGCAGGCGGCCCAGTCTTCGTGCACTTGCATCTCGGCGTATTCATGGTAATCCAGCCCCGCGCGGCGCATTTTGGTATCGTCCAGCGGAAAACCCAGTGGCTTGACCAGATGCAGGCGCGCACCGGTATTGGCGGCCAGACGAATGATATTGCCGGTATTGGGCGGAATTTCGGGCTGGTAGAGGACAATCTCAAACATGGTGATCCGTGGTGCAAGACAAATAGATTTACCCTTGACGGGCAGGGCGCTGATTCTACACTGAGATTCCATCGAGCTGGGAGTGCGTGTATGAGCGTGCCACTGACGCAGGAAATCTTGCAGGCCACCGCAGCCATGGCGCGGGCCGATGCGCTGAGCCCGGCGCAAACGCTGGCCTTGCTGTTTCGTGCGCTCGATCACTGGCTGCCCGCACCGGATGCCACGCCGTTTAATCCGGCGCGCACCCAAGGTTTTGCTGCGGCCTGCTACGCGGCCCAGCACGGCTGGCCGCTCACCTTACGGCGTGATCGGCACGCGCCCAATGGTTGGCGCTGGCAGGCCGAGCTACCCGCCAGCTGTGCCCCCGCGCAGTTGGGCCAGTGGCTGTTAGCGGCACAATTGGAGGTCGGCCAACAGCGGGCGCGCACAGCGCAGCTGGCGCGGGCTGATTCTGCGCAAATCTAGGGCTATTTCGCTGTCCGATCCGGGGTGGGGCTGATAGAATCGAGAGCAAATTTATTTTGCCAAAGACTGTTCCCGTATGACTCATACCGCCACGCTACTGATCAGCTGCCCTGATCAGAAAGGCATTTCGGCTGCGATTGCCAATTTCCTGTTTACCTACAACGCCAATATCGTGCATTCCGATCAACATCAGGACAACACCGATAATCTGTTTCTGATGCGCATTGAGTGGGATCTGGCCGACTTCACGCTGGACATGAATGCGTTTGCTGCGGCCTTTCAGCCGATTGCCGACCGCTTTAGCATGACCTGGAAAGTTGCGCTGTCGAATAAAGCGCAAAAAGTCGCAATTTTCGTTTCTAAATACGATCACTGCCTGGTGGATTTGCTGCATCGCTACAAGAGCGGCGAGCTCAAATGCGAAATTCCGCTGATTATTTCCAATCACGAAGATTGCCGCGCGCTGGCCGAGTTTTACGGTATTGAATACCACGTTATTGCCGTCAACAAAGACAATAAAGCCGCCGCCGAAGCGCAGCAGCGTGCGCTGTTGGCCGAAAAAGGCATCGATCTGATCGTGCTGGCACGCTATATGCAGGTGTTAAGCCATGAATTCACCGCCGCCTACCCGCAGCGCGTGATCAATATTCACCACAGCTTCCTGCCGGCATTTGACGGTGCCAAGCCGTATCACCGCGCGTTTGCCCGTGGCGTCAAGCTGATTGGCGCCACCAGCCACTATGTGACCGAAATCCTCGACGATGGCCCGATCATCGAGCAAGACGTCACGCGGATTTCACACCGTGATGATGTCGAAGCCCTGATTCAAAAAGGTCGCGATCTGGAACGCGTGGTGCTGTCGCGGGCGGTGCGCTGGCATCTGGAACACCGCGTGCTGGTGTATTCAAACAAAACGGTGATTTTCAACTAAACGTCCAACTAAACGCCTTGGCCACCGGCTGCGCACACTAGCGTGCGCTGGGCGGCGGGAATGGCTTGCAGTAAATCAAACAGGGGTATTGCCGGCTGAGTCTTTAGAATTAAGGCCTAGCGGGCAATACCCTTTGTTGTTAATTCGGGCTGAGCGCTTGCAGCAGATCGTTTTCCAGCTGTAGCAAGGCGCGCTCGTCGTTGAGTACGCTGCCAGTAATCAGAAAATGATCTTCCGCGCGTTCGCCCAAGGTCATGATCTTGGCTGACTGTATCTCGATCCGCTTGGCGGCCAAAATCCGCGCAATGGTGGATAACAGCCCGGGCCGATCGCCAGCCGCCACCGACAGAATATGAAATTTGCCTTTTTCGTCGGCGCGAATCTGCACATGTGGCTTCACTGGAAAATGCTTTTGCTGGCGCGATAGCCGCGCGCTGGGTGCGGCGGGGAGTGGCAGTTTTTTGGCGATGCGCTGCGCCAGCTCGAATTCCACGTAATTGATCAGATCGCGATACGAGGCATGGCGGCTATCGGGGATAAACACGTAGAAGGTATCCAGCGCATAGCCATGCGTGGTGGTGTGGATGTGTGCATCAAAAATACTGTAGCCGGCGTGCTCGAAAAAGCTGCATATCTGCGCAAACAGATCGGGCTGATCCAGCGTATACACCACCACCTGCAGGCCTTCGCCCGACTCGGATAGCTTGGCTTTGACGGTGGGCTCGGTGGCATGTATGCGGTTGAGCAATACACGGGTGTGCCAGGCAATATCGCGGGCATCCTGGCGCAGAAAATACACGGTATCCAGCAGCTTCCAGAATGGCTGATGCGCATCGCTGCGAAAGCCATACAGCCGCAGCAGACGCAAAGCCTCATCCTGCCGCTCGGCGAGCCAGGAGTGCGCGGTGATGTTCTGGCTATTCAGATAGCGGGCCGTGCCTTTAAACAGGTCTTCCAGCAGCTTGGCTTTCCAGGCGTTCCATACTTTCGGGCTGGTGCCGCGAATATCCGCCACGGTGAGCAGGTACAGCGCATTCAGATGGCGCTGATCTTTCACCAGCGCGGCAAATTCGGCGATAACTTCCGGATCGTAAACGTCCTGTTTTTGCGCGACTGAAGACATGGTGAGATGGTGCGTCACCAGCCAGACGATCAGCTCGCGGTCGGCTTCGGGTAGCGGGTGGCGCGCCACCCACTGGCGGGTAATCTCGGCGCCCAGCAGCGAATGATCGCCGCCGCGGCCTTTGCCGATATCGTGAAATAGCGCCGCCAGATAGATGACTTCGGGCCGCTCAAATTCGGCCAGCAAGCGCGAACAGAGCGGATATTCATGGGTAAAGGCGGTGACAGCAAAGCGGCGCACATTGCGCAGCACCATCAGCGTGTGTTCATCCACCGTATACACATGAAACAGATCATGCTGCATCCGCCCAACAATATCGCCAAACTCGGGGATATAACGGCCTAACACCCCATATTGATTCATGCGCCGCAAAATACGGGTGAGACCGCGCGGCTCGCGAAACAGTGAGATAAAGAGCTGGCGATTGTGGGCTTCGGCCAGAAAATCATCATCGATTAAATGCCGCGCATGCCACAGCGCCCGCAGTGTGGCCGGCGCGATATCACTGGCCTCGCGGCGCTGCTCGAAATGCAGGAACAGCGCCAGCATGCTGGAGGGTTTGCGGGTGAATAAATCCGGATCAATGGTTTCCAGCAGCCCATCACGAATCTGAAAATCGGCGCAAATCGGCAATGGCTTGGTGCCGATTTGCGAGAAAATCCGCGCCCGCAGTGCATGTAGCAGCACCGGTACCAGCTGCGTCACAATCCGCGCAGCCAGATAGTATTCGGCCATAAAGGCTTCCGAGGCGCGCTGGGTAATCCGCCCGGCGCTGGCCAGATCATCCAGCCCGAAGGCTTTAGCCAGCGGATGTTGGTAATCAAATAAAATCCGGTCTTCCCGCCGTTTGGCACGCCAGTGCAGGGCGATGCGATAAGTGCGCAGCACGCGCTCGGCTTCGCACAGCTTGCGGTTTTCTTCGTCGGTGAGCATGCCCATGGCCGCCAGCGCATGCCAATCGCGGCCCAGCCGCTGGCTGGCGGCAATCCAGCCGATCAGATGCAAATCGCGCAAGCCACCCGGGGCTTCCTTGATATTGGGTTCGAGCTTGTAGGTGGCGTTTTGAAAGCGGCCGTAGCGGGCTTGCTGCTCGATCAGCTTGGCGTCGAAAAATTCTTTCGGATCGATATGCCGGTGCACGGTATCCAGAAACTGGCTAAAGCGGGCGGTATCGCCCACCAGCAGGCGAGCCTCCAGCAACGCGGTTTGCACGGTGATGTCTTTTTCGGCTTCATTCAGGCAATCGGCCAGTGTGCGTACCGAGTGGCCAACCTCCAGCCCGATATCCCAGAGCTCGCCCACAAAAATCTCGAGTTTTTCCAGCAGCGCCGGGCTGGGTTGATCGGGCAGTAAAATCAACAAATCGATGTCAGAGTAGGGGTATAGCTCGCCACGCCCATAGCCGCCTACCGCAGCGAGCAATACCTCGCTAGCAAACTCATGTCGATTCCATAGCTCGCTCAGCGTTTGGTCGGTGAGGCTGGCTAGCTCGCTCAACAGCGGCGCGGTTTTGGCAGGTTCTGTAAAACGCGCTTGCAACTCGGTTTTGCTGCTGGCGTAGCTTTGGCGGATGGCGGTGACCGAGCGCATGGCTAACTCCGTAACTGATTGACTTGAGCGCTCAGCTCTTGCGGGAGCGCATTGATGTTGCTGGGGTGGCGGTAGCGGATAATCAGGCCCACCGTGAAAATCCCGCACAGCAAGGTTGAAACGGTTGAGATCAGCAAAGGCCAGCTATAGGAATGAATTTGCCATTGCACCACGGCATAAATGACCTGAAACGAGGCTGAAGTGATGAAGATCAACCAAGTGGACAGTGAAATATCATTCGATGAACGTGTTTTGATGAGCTTTTTCCACTGCGGGATATAGGCGCACAGCGATAAAAAGGGCACAGAGGTTTGCAGCAAATTTGCCAACTGAATGAGCCAGGGCGATGGCATACAGATCCTGATGGGAAGTGACTGGCGGCTAAGTGATGCTAAAACGCCCTCATCGGAGGGCGTTGGATTAAGCAAGCAAGTATTTCTCGGGGCGTGGTGGCGTACCCGCTGACACGGTCAGCACTTCGTAGCCAGTCTCGGTCACCAGAATCGTGTGTTCCCACTGGGCCGACAGGCTGCGATCTTTGGTCACAATCGTCCAACCGTCGTTCATTTGTTTGATTTCACGCTTGCCGGCGTTAATCATCGGCTCGATGGTGAAAATCATGCCCGGCTTTAGCTCGGGGCCAGTGCCGGCTTTGCCATAGTGCAGCACTTGCGGCTCTTCGTGAAATACCGCGCCAATGCCATGGCCACAGAATTCGCGCACGACCGAGTAGCCGGCTTTTTCGGCGTATTTTTGAATGGCGGCGCCAATATCGCCCAGCCGAGCGCCAGGCTTCACTTGCTCGATGCCGATCCACATGCAATCAAAAGTCACTTGCGACAGGCGTTTGGCATGCGCCGGTACCGCATCGCCCACCAGAAACATCCGGCTATTGTCGCCGTGGTAGCCGTCTTTGATCACGGTGATGTCAAGATTAACCACATCGCCATTTTTCAGCGGTTTGTCGTTAGGAATACCATGACAAATCACGTTATTGACCGAAGTACAAATCGATTTCGGATACGGAATATACCCCGGCGGGCAGTAGTTGAGTGGGGCAGGGATGGTGCCTTGCACATTCACCATGTATTCGTGGCACAGGCGATCGAGCTCGCCCGTGGTCACGCCAGGCACAACGAATGGGGTGATGTAATCGAGTACTTCGGCGCCCAGACGGCCGGCAACGCGCATTTTTTCGATTTCTTCAGCGGTTTTAATGGTGATGCTCATGGAATCCTCAGTGGGTGGGCTGGCCAGCAGCCGCGATCAATTTTTACGCAATTATAACACTGCGCTGCGGCGCCCCACAGCCGGTTTTTACCGTAGGCGGCTCAGGGCCTGATCGGCCAGTGCGTGATAGAGGTTCACCTTAAACTGCCGCGCCACGGCGCTAGCCAGCATGGCGGCCGCGAGACTGGAAATCACCATGTCGTGACCATCGGTCATTTCCATCATGATGACTGCGGCGGTGAGCGGCGCCCGGGTCACGGCGGCCAGTAGGCCCACCATGCCAATCGCCATCAGTTTGACCGGGGGCGTGGTGGCAAATAGCGGGGCAAACCAGCTGCCCACCCCGGCGCCCAGCGAGAGCGAGGGCGCAAAAATCCCGCCGGGTAAGCCGGTCAGGAAAGTGAGCACCATGCCCGCCCATTTCAGCGGAGTGAAATACCACGGCAGGGCGCTACCCTGATTGATGGCGGCGCTGGTGATTTCGGCGCCGCTGCCATGAATCGGTGCCAGCAAGCCCAAGAGCGCGATCAGTAGCCCGCACAGCGCCACAAAGCGATACGGCGCTTGTGTACGCCATTGCTGCACGCTGGCGGGAAGCCAGCGCTGGGCATGGATACAGGTCCAGCTAAAGATCCCGCCCACCAAGCCCGCTACCCCGCCGATGAGCACAATCGGCAGCAACATCGCGGCCGAAAAGCCCGGCACATGGATGCGGCCGAAATACACATAGTCACCGAGTAAGGCCAGCGACACCACGCCGGCGATAATCACCGCGCCCAGCAATTTGCCCGAGGTTTGTTCCTCGACCGAGCGGGCCAGCTCTTCAAAGGCAAACACAATCCCGGCCAGCGGGGTGTTAAACGCGGCGGCAATCCCGGCCGCGCCGCCGGCCAAAATTAGCTGGCGGCGAAACAGCGGCGTATCGATGCGGGCAAAGCCATGCAGGCTGTGCATGAGGCTGGCACCAATTTGCACGGTGGGGCCTTCGCGCCCCAGCACAAAGCCGCTGGCAAGGCCCGCCACAATGCCGATGAATTTGGCCAGCGCGATGCGCAGCGATAACAGCTGCGATGTCCGCTCCGGCGCGTGGGTGGTTTCCAGCGCGGCTTTGGTTTGCGGAATGCCGCTGCCTTGCGCGCCTTCGCCGAGCCGGCGCATCAGCCACAGCGCGGCTACGCCGCCGGCGGGCACCAGCAAGAGCGGCGCAAAGCGCCATTGCCCTTGTGCCCAGCTAAAGAGCCCAAAAGCATATTCGGCCGCCTTGGCCAGCAAAACCGCCACGAGGCCCACCAGCGCCGCACCCAGCCACAGCAGCGCGGTTTGGCGGCTACTGGTGGAGGCTTGCTGTACGGTATGACCGAGGCGCAGCCAGTAATGGCGCAGAAGGCGAGGTACAGACATGGGCATACGGGCGATGGTGAAGTAATGAGCATGCGCGGTAGCTAGAGGGAAGTCCAGTACCTAATACCATGCCGCGTGATAGCCGCACGGCGCGCAGCAAAAAGGCCCCGGAGTGGGGCCTTGCGGATTAGCTTGGGCGGCGCGTTTCCGGCAGCACGATATTGACTTCCAGCACTTCGAAATCGTCTTTTTTATCGAGCTGCACTTTAATGTCGGCCGGATCAATGGCCACATATTTGGAAATCACTTCCACCAGCTCTTTTTGCAGCTGTGGCAGGTAGTTGGGTGCTTCGCGGCCACTGCGCTCATGCGCCAGAATAATCTGCAGGCGCTCACGTGCGACCGAGGCGGTTTTTTTCTTTTCGCCAAAGAAATAACTCAGAATCGACATCGCTTAACCTCCAAACAACCGTTTCCAGAACGGCTGTTTTGGTACTTCGATAAAGCGCATCGGTTTTTCTTCGCCCAGGAAGCGGCCGATCACGTCTTTGTAGGCTTCTGATACATCAGTGCCGGCATTGTGAATCGCTGGCGTACCAGCATTTGAGGCCTGCAGTACGGTTTCAGATTCCGGAATAATCCCGATTAGCGGAATGCGCAGCAGATGTTGCACATCATCCAGTGACAGCATTTCACCCGATTCCACGCGCGCCGGGCTGTAGCGAGTGATCAGCAGGTGGGTTTTTACCGTGGTGCCTTCTTCGGCTTTGCGTGATTTGGCATCCAGAATGCCGATAATCCGGTCTGAGTCGCGCACAGATGAGACTTCTGGATTAGTCACTACAATCGCTTCATCGGCGAAATACAGCGCCAGAAACGCGCCGGTTTCGATACCGGCAGGGCTATCGCACACGATGTAATCAAAGCCGTCGTGTTTAAGCTCGTTCAGCACCCGCTCCACGCCTTCTTTTGAGAGCGCATCTTTATCGCGAGTTTGCGAGGCGGGCAGCACAAACAGATTGTCGCAGTTTTTATCTTTGATCAGCGCCTGGCGCAGCGTAGCTTCACCTTGGATGACGTTGACGAAATCGTAAACCACGCGGCGCTCGCAACCCATGATCAGGTCGAGATTACGCAGGCCCACGTCAAAGTCGATCACAGCGGTTTTAAAGCCGCGCAGCGCAAGGCCGGATGCGAAGCTGGCGCTGGTGGTGGTTTTACCCACGCCGCCTTTGCCTGAAGTTACTACGACGATTTTGGTCACGGTGATCCCCTGATGTTGAAATGTTGGAAAGCTCGCGCTTAGTTCAAGTTGGTTAAAGCTTCGATGACGATTTTGTTCTCATCGAGCAGAATCTGGCTCGGTTTGCCGCGAATGGCATCGGGCAGGTTTTCATCCAGCGCGCGATACACCCCGGCAATTGAAACCAGCTCGGCTTCCATGCAGGTGGTGAAAATGCGCGCTTCGGTATTGCCACGTGCGCCCGCCAGCGCCCGTCCCCGCAGTGGGGCATAGACATGGATATTGCCATCGGCGATGACTTCGGCGCCGTTGGAGACTAGCGCCAGCACAATCAGATCGCCGCCCTTGGCGTACACCTGCTGCCCTGTACGCACCGGGCGGGTAATGATCGTAGCGCCTTGTGGGGTAATGATTTCTGGCTGATGCACTGGGGGGGTATGTTGCGCGGGTTGGCTGGTGCTGGTGAGCTCGGTATCCAGTAGCACCACCAGGCCGGCTTCTCGCGCGGCAACTTGCTGATCTTTATTGCCACCCTGCACGGCGATGGGCGCGAGGGCAAATTGCCGCAGCAAATTCACCATGGCCACAATTTCAACCGCGCTGGGGATTTGCGGCAGGCTATTGAAATCGATCACGACTTGCTCGCCGCTCAGAAAATGATCGGTGCCACCCAATTGTGCTTGCAAGGCTGTTTGCAGCTGATCGCAATCGGTGGTGACCGGAACAAAGGCCGTCAAACGGGTGGTAGAGCTTTTGAATTCAAACAGGCTGGCCGTCGATTCCGGGTAGGCGAAACTGGTCATGAGCGTCACAAAGACAAGGGTGGGAATTAAACCCTGCAGTTTACCTTTTCAACCTCGCGCTAGGAAGCTGTAAAACCCTGTCAGCGAATGAAAACAACGCCCCGCCGGTCAGATCTGGCCATGCGGGGCGCTGGGATGTGGTTTTACTGCGTTGGATAGGCTTAATAAGCGCGGCGAGTGAGGCCGGTGCGGTGCATGATGGTGGTGGCCAATTCTTCGATCGACATCCGCGTGGTATTCAGAAACGGCACGCTGGCTTGGCGCATCAGTGCTTCGGCCTCGGCAACTTCAAATTGGCAGGTTTCGAGCTGACAATAACGGCTTTCCGGCTTTCTTTCTTGCCGGATTTGCCGTAAGCGCTCGGGGTCAATGGTGAGGCCAAACAATTTATTACGATACGGTAACAAAAGTTTAGGCAGCGTGTGCTGGCCGAAATCTTCCGGGGTCAGCGGATAGTTGGCAGCCTTAATCCCAAATTGCAAAGCCAGATACAAACAGGTGGGCGTTTTACCCGAGCGGGAGACGCCCACCAGGATCAAATCAGCTTCCTGCAAATCGCGTGGCATCACGCCATCATCGTGATTGAGCGAGAAATTCACCGCGTTGATCCGATTGTTATATTCCTCAAAATTGCTGATTTCATGTGCGCGGCCGATGGTGTGCGACGATTGCACGCCCAGCTCGTCTTCCAGTGGGCCAATAAATTGGGCAAAAAAATCAAAGGATTGGGCGTCGGGTACTTGGATTTTGGCGCGAATGCTCGGATCGGCGATGGTGCTGAATACCAGCGGCCGGCAGCCATCAATCAGGGCCTGTTTGCGGATTTTGAGCGCGACTTCTTCGGCTTTTTCCAGTGTATCGACAAACGGCAACACAATCCGGTTAAAGGTCACGTCCACAAACTGCGACAGCAGCGAATGGCCCAAGATTTCTACGGTGATCCCGGTGCGGCCAGAGACAAAAAAAGCGGTGCGACGCATAAGATATTCTTCCTTTTTCCCTAGGATAAACTGACGATCAGGGGAAAACCAGTAGATACAATTACTTACTTTGGTCAAAAAAAAACTATGTTTAACTTATTCTCCATTAAGTTGCGCTGCAACAAAGACGCACACCAATAAACAACTTCCTCACGAAGGGGTCGATACGATGACTGAACAGTACGTAGTGGATTTTGCACATCTGCGGATGAGCGATGTCGAACAAGTAGGCGGCAAAAACGCCTCGCTGGGCGAGATGATCTCGCAGCTGACCGAAAAGGGCGTGCGCGTTCCTGGCGGTTTTGCTACTACGGCTGAAGCGTATCGCACCTTTCTGGCCCACGAAGGGCTGGCTGAGCGCATTGATGCGGCGCTGGCCACGCTGGATGTCGATGACGTCAAAGCCTTGGCCGAAACCGGCAAGCAAATCCGCGACTGGATTATGGCTACGCCCTTGCCACCGCAGCTGGAAGCAGAAATGGCCGAACACTATGCCAAGCTCGGCGACAACGTCACCGTGGCGGTGCGCTCATCCGCCACGGCTGAAGACTTGCCTGATGCCTCGTTTGCCGGTCAGCAAGAAACTTTCCTGAATATCGTTGGCTACCAAAACGTGGTGGATGCGATGAAGCAGGTGTTTGCATCGCTGTATAACGACCGCGCCATTGCCTATCGCGTGCACAAAGGTTTTGATCACAAAATCGTGGCGCTGTCGGCCGGGATTCAGCGCATGGTGCGC
Organism: uncultured Chitinibacter sp.; assembly: GCF_945957625.1. Taxonomy (NCBI): domain Bacteria; kingdom Pseudomonadati; phylum Pseudomonadota; class Betaproteobacteria; order Neisseriales; family Chitinibacteraceae; genus Chitinibacter; species uncultured Chitinibacter sp. The sequence goes on along the minus strand of NZ_CAMFLP010000003.1, from coordinate 87,835 downwards.
TCGGACAAAGGCGCGGCGGGCGTGTTGTTCACGATTGATACCGAATCGGGTTTCGATCAAGTCGTTTTCGTAACTGCGTCGTATGGCCTTGGCGAAACCGTGGTGCAGGGTGCGGTGAACCCGGATGAATTTTTCGTACACAAACCTACACTGCGCGCCGGCCGCCCAGCGATTGTGCGCCGCCATCTGGGTGGCAAAGCCATCAAAATGGAGTTCGACACCGAATCCAAAGCCGGTAAATCGGTGCGCACCGTAGATGTGCCGCTGGCCGATCGCCGCCAGTTCTCCATTTCGGATGACGAAGTCCAGGAATTGGCGCAATACGCGTTAATCATCGAAGAACATTATGGCCGCCCAATGGATGTGGAATGGGGCCGTGATGGCATCGATGGCAAGCTGTATATCCTGCAAGCCCGCCCAGAAACCGTCAAATCGCAGGAAAGCGGCTCAGAAAAACTCACCAAATTCCGTATGCTGGAAACCGGCGCAGTGCTGACCGAAGGCCGCGCCATTGGCCAGAAGATTGGCCAAGGCCGCGTGCGCATTATCCGCGATGTATCGGAAATGGATCGCGTGCAAGCCGGGGATGTGCTGGTCTCCGACATGACCGACCCGGATTGGGAGCCCGTGATGAAACGCGCGGCTGCGATTGTCACCAACCGCGGTGGCCGTACCTGTCACGCCGCGATTATCGCCCGCGAGCTGGGTATTCCAGCCGTGGTGGGCTGTGGCGACGCCACCAAAGCCCTGCGCGAAGGTGACGAAGTAACTGTCTCGTGCGCCGAAGGCGACACCGGCAATGTGTATGCGGGCCTGCTGAAATTCGAAAAACTGGATGTGTCCTTGGCCACCATGCCGCAAGCGCCGGTGAAATTGATGATGAACGTCGGCAACCCGGAGCTTGCTTTCGATTTTGCCCAGCTACCGAACGAAGGCGTGGGGCTGGCGCGGCTGGAATTCATCATCAACCGCATGATCGGCATTCACCCCAAAGCTCTCCTGGCCTACCCGAATCTGGCTGAGCCACTGAAAACCCAAGTGGAAGAGCGCATCGCCGGCTACCGCTCGGCCATCGATTTTTACATCGATAAAATCGCCGAGGGCATCGCCACGCTGGGCGCGGCGTTCTACCCGAAAAAAGTGATTGTGCGGCTGTCGGATTTCAAATCCAACGAATACGCCAACTTGCTCGGTGGCCCGGAATACGAGCCGCATGAAGAAAACCCCATGATTGGTTTCCGTGGCGCGGCGCGTTACGTGGACAAATCATTCCGTGATTGCTTTGAGCTCGAATGCCGCGCCGTGAAAAAAGTGCGCGATGTAATGGGCATGACCAATGTGGAAGTGATGATTCCGTTTGTGCGCACGCTGAAAGAGGCCGAATGTGTCATCGATCTGTTGGCGCGTAATGGCCTCAAGCGCGGCGAAAATGGCCTGCGCATCATTATGATGTGCGAAATCCCCGCCAACGCCGTGCTGGCCGAGCAATTCTTGCAGTATTTCGATGGCTTCTCGATTGGCTCGAACGACATGACCCAGCTCACGCTCGGCATCGATCGCGATTCCGGCGGCCCGGTATCCGCCAGCTTTGACGAGCGCAACGAAGCGGTCAAAGCGATGCTCAGCATGTCGATCAAAGCCTGCCGCAAGCTCGGCAAATACGTCGGCATCTGCGGCCAAGGCCCATCGGATCACCCTGATTTTGCGCAGTGGCTGGTCGAAGAAGGGATTGAAACGATTTCGCTCAATCCCGATACCGTGGTGGAAACCTGGCTTTTCTTGGCTAAAGGTGGTAAAGCCTGAGGGGTATAGCCCTGTGGGTTTTATTTAGCTTTGCCTGGCAAAATATACCCATGGCAGTATAAAAGCCCGTCCATGTGACGGGCTTTTTATCGTGCTGGATCAGCCGGCTGGCGCAGGCGATAAACCTGGTAGCCATTTTTCAAACGGCGCGTCTCAAACGGACATTTCGCCCTAATTGGCTTCAATTGTAGGGTCAGCTTTAGCCGGCCACGCATACACATTAGATCGGTTACAGGAAGTGCACCTAAGGCGAAGCTCAACCGACGGGTATATCTGGCTGATTTAGAGAATGAATAGCCTCTAGCATCACGCCATGGTGGGTATATGCCGCGATGGTTGATCTAGGGCTTGAATTCCCGTTAAAGCGAAGGCCGAGTGAGGAGCGAGAGCTAGGCTCGCGACGATTGGGGGCACGGCGGAGCCGACTTCGCCTCGGGTCACCTTTGGGGTGCAGGGGCTTTGGCGAAGCCAAGCTCCCTGCCTGTCTGCGCGGCGGAACGTGCACCAAAAACAACGTGCCGCAGGCACTGAAAATCACTACAATCGTTGAAATGAAATTGGCTGCAATCGGCCAACAGCAGACATATTTAAAACATCACATCAGTTTGGTAAGCACATGGATTTGCGAGTTAAACTAAATCAATTAGTAATGGATTTTTGGTGTGATGTTGGCACTATTAATGAACTACCTACATGGGCTGATTCCGCAAATCTTGAACTGGGCGTCATACACACAGACGTATGGGAACTCTATTCAAATCCGGAAAAGAATAAAGCCAAAGAAATACTCATTAACATAGCGCATACTATAAATGGATTTTACCCTAAGAGCTTAGAAGCCAAGCCTTATGCTATTAATTCTTTCAAAAAGGCACGTTTAAAATTTACAAATGACGAAATTAATATTCAAGAGCCTTGCAAATTGGTTGAGAAAATTGATATTGTTTTCATTACCCCTAACAGACTAAAGAAGAATCCCTTTGATTCGCAACTAAAGAGAATATTGGCGATTCCAGATGGCTTGGGGATTTATATAATTGCTGCGACTGGTGCGATGAAAGTTGGACGAGAGAAAGTAGCCCTCACTTGATTGCTGAGCCTGAGAGACTTCTTTGTTTTTTGAGTGAAACTCAAAATTACGCCGCCATGAAGATAAAATAATAATGAACATCTGCTTTGGGTCGATAGCTACCCATCGAGCAAAGCTCGCAACACTGTGCACCTCAACCCCTACAACAATCAACAAACACTAACGCCGCGTTAATATCCGCCAGACGCACGTTCCAACAATAATCTCCACCACAATCAGGCTACCCAGCAGCCAATGATGATGCATTTGACGCGCCTTGAAATCGCGGGGTGTTGCTTCCAATCGGTAATCATGGGGCCAAACAGGCGATTGCCGAGTTGTAGCCTTGGTGAGCTTTTGGCAAAGCAGGCGGTGCCGAGTAGTTGAAAAAGGGGGACAAACCCGGTGGCACTACGCTAGGCATAGCAAGAGTTCAAAGTCCGGTAAAAATGAGCAAGGGTTTGCGGGAGCGTTGCATTGTATTTACAGTTCATCAGCCGTCGAGCGTTCTTCTGGCGCTTGGTAGATGGCCAGTTGCAGGAGATTGCCGATCAGTTGGCCGCGTACAAAGCGGGAGCAAGAGTCGTGCAGATCCATGCCGCGGCAGGGGTGGTAAACATGGTAATGGGTGCGGTAGTGAATGAGTAGGGTATCGCCGTCTAGCTCAATTTTATCAAGCTCGTTGAACGTATACTGCGCATGGGTATCGAATTCGCTCACTTCGCAATCCAGCGCGGGGCTGAGCTGCGCCCACTGGCTGAGCAAAAAGACATGCCAGTTGGCTAGGTCGGGTTGGCTGGTGGGTAGGGTGAGGACAATCATGGCTGAGGCTCGGCAAAGTGGGCTGCATTGTACTGCGTCGTGGTGCGCGCGGCATTAAAAAACCCCACGCGCGGGCGTGGGGTTGGGCTTACTTGCTTGCCGTCGTCGCGGCCAGTGGCGCTTAGGCGAACAATACGCTTGCCAGCCAGAACAGACCACCTGACAGCAACATCGTCACCGGCAGGGTCAGCACCCACGCCATCAGAATCGATTTCACCGTGCCGCCCTGTAGACCGCTCTTGTTGGCGACCATGGTGCCGGCTACGGCGGATGACAGGATGTGCGTGGTGGAAACCGGCATGCCCGTCCAGCTAGCGATCCCGATCGCGCTGGCAGCGGTGAGCTGGGCGGCATTGCCTTGGGCGTAGGTCATGCCCTTGTTACCGATTTTCTCACCCACGGTGAGCACGATGCGCTTCCAGCCCACCATGGTGCCCAAGCCCAGCGCCAGCGCCACGGCCACGATCACCCATTGCGGGGCGTATTCGGTGGTGGCGTTCAGGTCTTTGCGCAGTTTATCCAGATCGGCTTTTTCCTGTTTGCTCAGGATATCCAGCTTGCTGGCTTTCTTGGCGGTGTCATCCAGGCACAGCAGAATGCGGCGGACTTTGCGGCGGTCTTCGCCACTCAGATCGTTATACGATTTCACCCCTTGCAGTGTGCTCAGCAGGCTGCTGATGGCGGGCAGAGTGGTTTTCGATTCACATTTAAACAGCGTTGGCAGCGGGTGCTCTGCGGAATGGGTGAGGTCGATTTTGCCATTCAGGCGTTCACGATTGCTTTCGTAGAACGATTGCATATGCTGGGCGGCATCCACGGTGCGCTCGATTTGATAGGTGGTGCTATCCATATCCAGCGCAAATTTGGCCGGCGCCAGGCCAATTAATACCAGCATCAGCAGACCGATGCCTTTCTGGCCATCATTGGAGCCATGCGCAAAGCTCATGCCCATGGCTGATGCGATCAGCGTGGCGCGGGTCCAGAATGGGGGGTGTTTTTTGCCATCGGTGGTTTTGCGCTCTTCCGGCGTCATGTGCATGCGCGACTGGCTGCGCCATTTCTTCAGCGCCAACAGCAAGATCGCCGCCATCACAAAACCGATGGTGGGCGAAATCAGCAGCGAGAGCATGATATCAATGGCTTTTTTGGTGTTGATGCCCGAGAGCCAGTATTGATTATTCATCAGCGCATTGGCGATGCCCACGCCCATGATCGAGCCGATCAGCGTGTGCGAACTAGACGCCGGAATACCGAAATACCAGGTGCCCAGATTCCAGATAATGGCGGCCGCCAGCAGGGCATACACCATATACAGGCCATGACCCACGCCCACATTCAAGAGCAGATCCACCGGCAGCAAATGCACGATGGCATAGGCCACGCCCAAGCCACCCAGCATCACCCCCAGAAAGTTGAAAATCCCCGAGCCGATCACCGCCAGATGGGCGGGCATGGCTTTGGTGTAAATCACGGTGGCGACGGCATTGGCGGTATCGTGAAAGCCGTTGATAAACTCGTAGGCCAACACAAAAAACAGGGCAAGAGCGAGCATGGCGGCGGCCCCGAAGGGCATGCCCGAGAAGATGTCTAACATAAGTGACTCATAAAAAAGATAAAGCGTCCCCCACGGTTTGCATCAGGCCAAGCCGATCGCAAGCCGCGCGGGTGACGCATACAGCACATGGTGGTGGGCAGACGCCCGATGGCGCGTATTCTACCTTGAGTTTTAAGCTTTTATTTCAGAATTCAATAAAGTTTGCGCTGCATCTAATGAGGAGACGATTTCGATGCCAAGGGCTTTCACATGTTCTAGTGGATCACGTAAGTCTGGCACCATGATCACCCGACAACCGGCACTATGCCCGGCTTGCACGCCAAAGTTGGAATCTTCAAACACCACGCATTGCGCCGCGTTCACACCCAGCTGGGCGATGGCTTTCTGATAGATCTCCGGGGCGGGTTTAGGCTGGCTGACTTCATCGCCGCAGACGGCAAATTCAATCCGGTGCCACAGCTGCGCTTTATGCAGATGATGCTCGGCAATGCTGCGGCGCGTTGAGGTAGCCACTGCCTTGCGGATGTCGTGCGCTTCCAGCCAGTCAAATAGTGCCAACACGCCCGGGCGCAGGGCGATGCCGGCTTCGCTGCGCGTGAGGTAGATTTCGTGCGTGCGCTCGCGCAAGCGCTCACACGGGAAATCATCCCCTAGCTGTTCGCGCAGATAGGCGAGGGTTTTGGATGAATGCATGCCCACCATGCCCAGCGGTACGGCCGGATCAATCTCATGCCCAAGCTCGCGGGCGGCGTCATGCCAGCAGCTCAGGGCCATCCGCTCGGAATCCAGCAAAAGACCATCCATATCAAAAATGGCCGCCACAATCTGGGGGTGTTTCATTTGCGCAATCATCAAATATCGAAAACAATAGCAAAGTCTACCTAATCTACCGCCCGTATGGCCAATTCTTCTGCCCCTGCAGCGAGCTGCCCATGTGGTGGGCCCAGCTACAATCAATGTTGCGCGCCCTATCATGCTGGCGCTGTGCCGCCATCTCCCGAAACCTTAATGCGCTCGCGCTATAGCGCCTATGTCATGGGGCTAGAAGATTATCTACTGGCCAGCTGGCATGCCAGCACCCGGCCCGAGCGCCTGGATTTGCAGGAAGAGCCCAAAGTGAAATGGCTGGGGCTCACCGTGCATCATGCGGCCAGCGATGGCGACCATGGCACGGTGTCGTTTTTGGCCCGCTATAAAGTCGGTGGCCGGGCCTACAAGCTGGCTGAGCACAGCCGCTTTGTGCGCGAAGAAGGGCGTTGGTTTTATCTGGATGGTGATATTGCCGAATAAGGTGTTTTTCTTCTGACGCCTCATGTTAGGATGCAGTAACGCTGACGTTCTGATCAGCGGATAAATAATATCAACTGATCCAAGGTGAGCATGATGAAAACTTCCATTCTGGCCCTGAGCCTGTTGGCTGCGTTGTGGCAAGGTGCGGCCGTGGCCGCCGAGCAAGAACTGCTGCTGAGCGAAGGCGTGCGCAATCGCGTCGAAGCTACGGTGTCGGCCGTTGATCTGCGCAATCGCAATGTCACACTGAATCTGGCCGATGGCCAACAACTGAATTTCAGCAATGTTGATCCCCGCATCAGCCGTTTTGAAAACCTCGCCGTGGGTGACAAAGTGATGGTGGCGGCGGGTGAATCGCTGGCCATTTCATTGAGCAAAGGCACGGCTGGCGTGCGCCGTATTGAGCTGAGCGAAGCGGAAGACGTGCTGCCCAATGGCGCCGGAGTGCTGAAAACCCGCGCTACTTACAACGACATCATCGCCATCGACAAAACCAACGGCGTGGTGCGGGCGAAGAACCCGGAAGGCAAAATCGTGGATATTCCGGTGCAAAATCAGGAATACCTGAACAAAGCGGCGGTGGGCGATCAGATTGTGGTGCTGGTGCGTGCTTCGGCCACGATTTGGGGCAACGACACGCAATAAGTCGGCGGCCGATTTGGCGCCAGCCAATGCTGCACAAATAAAAAACGGCCCGTAGGCCGTTTTTTATTATGTATGGCAGTGGGGTATTGCTCTGTAATTAATCTATTTCAGAGCCTGCAGATCAATACCCATCCGGGTATCAGAACAGCCCCAAGCCGCGCAGCATAATCACGGTGATGATAATCGGCGTTACATAGCGCACCAGCACAAATACCGCGTTGATCAGCAGGCCATTGTTCAGTTGACCCTCGTTGCTCAGCTGTTTTTTCAGTTGCGGCAAGCCATACACCCAGCCCACAAACAAACAGATCAAAATCCCGCCCAGCGGCAACAGGATATTCGAGCTAATAAAGTCGAACAGATCAAACGCATTCAGGCCAAAGAGTTTCCAATCGGCCGTTAGTGACGACGACAGCATCGCCGGCACGCCAAACAGACCAATAATGCCCACTGAAATCAGCGTGGCCAGTTTGCGGCTAAAGCCAAAGCGCTCGCTCATCATCGCGACCGGTACTTCCAAGATCGACAAGATCGCGCCGGTGGCCGCAATTGCCGCCAACACAAAGAAGATCGCCATAAACACATTGCCCAGCGGCATGCTGGCAAACACGGCCGGAATCGTCATAAACACCAGCGATGGGCCCGCCGATGGCTCAAAGCCAAAAGCAAACACCGCTGGGAAAATCGCCAGGCCAGCCAGCATCGATACCGACAAATCGGCCAGCATCACGCGGGTGGCGGTGGCGGGGATATTCTGCTCTTGGCGGAAATAGCTGCCGTAGGTCAGCATCGTGCCCATACCGATCGACAGCTTGAAAAACGCCAAGCCCACGGCGGTGAGCACCACTGGCGCAGTGATTTTGCTAAAGTCCGGCGCAAACAAAAATTCCACCCCGGCCATTGCGCCGGGCAAGGTCAGGCTGCGAATACAGAGCAAAACCAGCAGCAAGAACAGCAGCGGCATCAGCTTTTTGGCCACCGCTTCAATACCTTTGGATACGCCCAGCATAATAATCACGCCCGCGCCGCCCAAGACCACCCACTGCCAGAACAGGGCCTGCATCGGGTTAGAGACCATGGCATCAAACGCGGCTTTCGCGGTGGCTGGGTCGGTGCTGTGGATGCTGCCCGACAGCGATTTAAAAATATACGCAAACACCCAGCCTGCTACGCCGGTGTAAAACGCCAGAATCAAAATGGCCGACAGCAGACCCATATAGCCGATCACGGTCCAGAATTTCTGATTTTTGGGCGCCAGCTTTTCAAACGCGGTGACTGCATTGGCGCGCGAAGCACGGCCGAGCATGATTTCGGTCATCATCACCGGCAGCGCCACCAGCAAGGTGGCCAGCAGATACACCACCAAAAAGCTCGCGCCGCCATTGGTGCCGGTGAGGTATGGAAATTTCCAGATATTGCCCAAGCCGACGGCTGAGCCCAGTGTGGCGACGAGTACGCCAAAGGTCGATGTAAATCCATCACGGTTCTGGCTCATGGCCTGCCCCTTATGCTTGTTTTGGTCGGTATGCGCATCATCAAATCCGGCTTGTAAGCTGTCCATTCGGGAAAACCCGTTTCGCCGCCCGGCGGGCGGACAAAATGCCGTGGATTTGATCTGGCGCAGCCGCAGCGCGGCGCGGTAACTTCAGTACAATAGTGCATTGCTTACGTTTTGCTGCGCCCACCTATGACTGCTGTGCCCGAAGCCACTGAACCGACCATGCCCCAGCCTGCCGACACGGCTGCCGCGCTGCCTGAAGCCGCGCCGGCCGAAGCTGCCGCCGAGCCCAGCGATGAGGCGCGCGCAGCGCTATTGCTGCAGGTAAAAAATCTGCCCGATCTGCCCGGTGTGTATCGCTATCTGGCCAGTGACGGTACGGTGCTGTATGTGGGAAAGGCCATTAGCCTCAAGAAGCGCGTGGGCTCCTATTTCATCAAAAACGATCACAGCCCGCGGATACGCCTGATGCTCAATCAGGTGGCCGCGCTGGAAACCACCGTGGTGCGCTCGGAAGCCGAAGCACTGGTGTTGGAAAATAACCTCATCAAGGCCCTGTCGCCGCGCTACAACATTCTGTTTCGCGACGATAAAAGCTACCCCTATCTGGTGCTCACCGGCCATGCCTCGCCGCGCTTGGCCTACTATCGCGGCGCGTTGGATAAGCGTCACACCTATTTCGGGCCGTTCCCGAATGGCTATGTGGTGAAAGAGAGCATCCAGCTGCTGCAAAAAGTATTTCAGCTGCGCACCTGTGAAGACTCGGTATTTAGCAACCGCTCGCGCGCCTGTTTGCTGCATCAAATTAAGCGCTGCTCCGCGCCGTGTGTGAATGCCATTTCACCCGAGGCCTACCGTGCCGACGTGAATAACGCGATGCTGTTTTTATCCGGCAAAGAAAATGAAGTGCTGCAACAGCTGGAAGAACGCATGCAAACACTCGCGGCCAATTGGGAATTCGAAGCTGCCGCCGCGGTGCGCGATCAGATTCAGGCGCTAGCCAAAGTACAAGAAAAGCAATTTGTATCCAGCAACAGCAGCGATGGCGACGCCGACATCCTGGCCTGTGTGGAAGAGGGGGGTGTGCTGTGCGTGAATCTGGCCATGGTGCGTGGCGGGCGGCATGTGGGCGACAAAAATCTCTTTCCGAGCCACGCCGACGAATACACGCCCGCCGAGGCCCTCAGTGCCTTTATCGCCCAGCATTATCTCGAGCGCACGGTGCCGCCGCTGATTTTCTGCAGCCCCGAGCCCGATGGCGCCAGCCTGCTGGCCGCCTCGCTCTCTGAGCAAATGGGCGCCGGCAAAGGCGGGCGGCGGGTGGTGATTAATAGCAACCCCAATGGCGAGCGCCGCGTGTGGCTGGAAATGGCGGCCAAAAATGCCCAGCTGGCCATTTTGCAGCGCAAATCGTTGCAAGCCTCGCAAGCCGGCCGGCTGGCCGCCTTGGTCGAAGCGCTGGGCCTGCCGGAAGAAACCCAGCGCATCGAGTGTTTTGATATTTCGCACACCATGGGCGAGCTCACCGTGGCCTCGTGCGTGGTATACGATCAGCAAGATATGCAGCCCAAGGAATATCGGCGCTTTAACATCGCCACCACTGTTTCCCCGGGCAAGGGCGATAGCGAATTTGCCCCGATCACGCCGGGCGACGATTACGCCGCCATGCGCCAGGTGCTGCAGCGCCGCTACAGCAAAATCGCCGCCGGCGAGGGCAAAATGCCCGACGTGATTTTGATTGATGGTGGCAAAGGCCAGCTGGGCGTCGCACTCGACATCCTTAATGAAATTGGCCTTGTCGAGCCATGGGTGATTGGCGTAGCCAAAGGCGAAACCCGCAAAGCCGGCTTAGAGCAGCTGATTATCCCGCGCCTGGGCAAAACATTGCAGCTCAAACGCGACCACCCGGGGCTACATTTGATACAACAAATCCGTGACGAGTCACACCGTTTCGCCATCACCGGCCACCGCGCCCGTCGCGCCAAAGCGCGCATCGCCAGCACGCTGGAAGACATCGAAGGCATCGGCCCCAAGCGGCGGCAAAAACTGCTGGCCCGCTTTGGTGGGCTGCAAGGCGTGAAGGCGGCCAGTGTCGATGATTTGGCGGCGGTGGAGGGAATTAATCAGGCGTTGGCGGAGAAGATTTATGCGGCGTTGCGGGGATAGGTGACTAATTTAATTACTGTGCCCAATCTCAGCGCGTATTGATTCGGCATAACTTAGCAGCCTAAATCAATCCATCCAAAATATAGTCAGACTTGGAGGCGCTGAATGGGCAAAACAACTGATGAATACGCACGGCGGCTGGTGAAGGTTGTGCAACTACTATGGCGTGATCCGACTCGCCATTTTTCGACTGCACAGCTGGCCGAAGTCGCACATTTTTCACCTTTTCATTTTCACCGGATTTACCGTGACATGATGGGGGAAACCGTAGCTGCGACGCAGCAGCGTTTGCGACTGCATTTTGCGGGCCGTGATTTGGAGCGCAGCGAATTGACTCAGCTTCGCGTTGCTCTTCGTGCGGGCTATCAGAGTAATGCGGCTTTTGTACGTGCTTTTGCAGCTGCGTATGGTGTAACACCAGGTGTTTATCGCCGACAGCGGAGTCTCCAGTTTAATAACACTCCGGAGATGGACATGTATCTAATTGAATTACGTACTGTAGCCGAGCCAATACACTTGGCTGCGAAGCGACATATTGGTGCTTATTTGAATATTGGCGAGGCGTTTAGCTTACTGGAATTGGCTGCGCCCAATTTGCCTTTGGCATCAAATGCTCGCTGGTTTGGTTTGTACCACGATGACCCTGCTGATGTTCAGCAAGGTATTGTTGGCGAGGAGTTACGTTCGGATGCCTGCGTCGAAATTACTGCAGAGGCAACGCTGCCCGCAGATTTACAAAAGACGCAAATTCACGCGGGGCGTTATGCGGTCATCGAACACCGTGGAGCCTACAGCGAATTAGATAGAGCGTACCAATGGCTGATTGGAACTTGGTTGCCGCAAAGTGGTGAAGTTCCGTTGCCACTGCCGGGCATTGAGTTGTATCTAAATGATCCGTGCAATACCGAGCCCAAAGAATTACGTACTGAAATTTGGTTGGCGCTAGCGGATTAGTTCACAAGGGCGTTGTACGTCGTAGTTGCGGAAAAACATTAGGCCGCAAGTATCAAACCAGAGCTGCGTCTTGTTTAGAACGGGTCGGCGGCTGTGCGCCGCGGCACTGACTTTCTTTGCTTCGCCAAAGAAAGTCAGCAAAGAAAGGCGACCCCGCAGCAGCGCGGGCTGCGCCCGTGCCCTCGTTGTGGACAGTCGAGGCGGCGGCTGCGCGACTTGGCCTGCGGCCTTCGAACAGTGCTCGCCGAAACCCCGCCCCGCCTGTTCCTCGCTCGGCGCCGCTGAAGGGGAATCCACCCCCAACTTTACCAGTGCGATAAATACTGGTGGCAGTATTGCGCTGAGGGCATTGCTGGTCTTTGGTTTACTGAATATACCCCTGCATAGCAGCGCCTTTCGGGAGGCTCTTGGCAAGCTTTTTAGCCACAACCTGTTGTGGTCGAAGGAAATTTTGGCGGAAGCTGCGCGACACTGGCACGCAGCGCCGCTGCTAGCCCCATCGGAATACACCCCAATCCGTGGCGCAGGGCGCAGTGCCTGAGTGGCGATGAGGCTATGGGTTTGGGTGGCACTGAGTATTGCCCGCGCTGGCGTACAGCTGGCAGGCTTAGCGCTGGCTGCGCTAGTGGGGTATGGCCCTGCAGGCTTTTTCAGCTAAGCCTTACAGGGCGATGCCCTTGGTTTACTTCTTGCGCGCGCCGGCTTTGGCGGGTTTTTTGGCCGGCGTGGGGGCTGGGGTGGCTTTGACCAGATCATCGCCATTCACATAGGCGGCTTTGATCGCGTCGGCGAGCTTGAGTACCGCGGTGGCGTAGAGCGTGCTCTTGTTGTAGCGGGTGATCACGTAAAAATTATTAAAGCCGAGAAAATGCTGGGTAAAGCCCGGCTCGGTTTCCAGCGTAAACAACACCGCTTGCTGCTTGGTGTTGATCTCATCGATCGGCGCCACGCCTTTGGCGATCAGCTCATCCACCGTGTAGTGCAGATTAAATTTATCGGCCACCAGCTGGCTGGGGTCGCCGTTAAAATTCACCGCCACCAGCGTATCGCCGCGATCTTGCCAGCCATGCTGATTTAAGTAATTGGCCACGCTGGCCAGCGCATCGCCCGGGTTGTTCCAGATATCGTGGTGGCCGTCTTTGTCCCAATCTTGCGCCCATTTGCGAAACGAAGAGGGCATAAACTGCGGCCAGCCCATGGCGCCGGCGTAGCTGCCTTTAAAGCTCAGCGGGTCTTCTTTTTCTTCACGCGCCAGCAAAAATAGCTGGGTGAGCTCGCCGCGGAAATACTCGGCCCGGCGCGGGTAATTAAACGCGATGGTGGCGAGCGCATCGGCCACGCGGAACGAGCCGGTGTAGCGGCCGTAATTGGTTTCGGCGCCCAAAATCGCCAGCAAGACTTCCGGGGCCACTTGATATTTGCGGCTCACATCGCCGATCAGGATGGCATTCTCGCGCCAGAAGCGCGCGCCATTGTTGATGCGAGTTTTATTCACAAAATTGGCTTCAAATTCATGCCAGGGGCGGCTGGTGGAGGGCTTGTCCAAAATCGCCAGGATATTGGGTTTGAGCTCCACCTGCTGCAGCCAGCCGGCCAGCTCATCGGGGCTAAAGCCATGCTGTTGGGCGGTTTGCTGGATGTAATCTTGCACATCGGGGCGGGTGACCAGCTCATCATCGGCGCTGGCATACGGCAGGGTGGCCAGCAGCAGGCTGGCAAGGGCGGTGCGAAGGAAAGACATGAGCAATTCTTGGTTAGTGGCGCCGCGGGCGCCGGTTTGGGGCCCGCGCTAGGGGTTGGATAGCGCGGTCGTCAGTAATTTGGCGGTGATATCCACGATGGGGATCACCCGTTCATAGGCCATGCGGGTGGGGCCGATCACGCCCAGCGTGCCGACGACTTCGCCATTGACCTGATACGGGGCGGTAATCACCGAGCATTCATCCAGCGGGGCAATGCCGGCTTCGGCGCCAATATAAATCTGTACGCCGTCGGCGCGGTGGCCTTGCTCCAGCAATTGCAGTAGGGCGGTTTTCTGCTCGAAAAGTTCAAACAGCTGGCGCATGCGCTGCATATCGCCCGAGAAATCATGCAGCCCCAGCAGCTGATGCTCGCCGGCGATCACCATGTGTTCGCTTTGCAAGCCATGGCTCATGGCTACGGCGGCGTTCATCAGGCTGGTGAGGTCTTGCTTCACGCGGATGACGTCGCTTTGCAGCCAGCTCAGCAAATTTGCAAGGGTTTTGCCGCCGCAATGCTCGTTTAAGAGCTGCGCCGCGGTGGCCAACTCGGTGGGGCTAAAGTGCCGCTCGGTTTGCACAATACGGTTTTGCACATCGCCATCGCTGGTCACCAAAATCAGCAGCACGCGCTTTTCGGCCAGCGGCAGAAATTCGATTTGCTTGAGCGTGAGCTCGCTGCGCTTGGGCGTCATCACCACGCCGGCAAAATTGGTCAGCTGCGATAAAAGCTGCGAGGCGGCCTGAATGCTGTGCTGCGGGTTGTCGTTCGGTAGGGCGTTGATCTGCACATGGCCCAGCGGCTGCACCGCCAGCAAGGTATCGACAAACAGTCGGTAGCCTTGCGCGGTGGGAATGCGGCCGGCCGAGGTATGCGGACTGGCCACCAGGCCCAGCGTTTCCAGCTCGGCCATCACATTGCGGATGGTGGCGCTGCTGACTTCCAGGCCGGAAAACTGCGACAAAGCCTTCGAGCCGACAGGCTGGCCTTCGGCGATATAACGCTCGACGAGCGTTTTAAGCAAAATCTGTGAGCGGTCGTTCAGAAGCATGGCACGGCTAGAGTCACAAAACGGCAGATTGGACGGCAACAACAGCGCACAGGCGCGCGTCAGGCTGGATTTTACCTGCTCTTCGGTGTATTAATGCGGCTGACGCACCAAATATTCAAGATTATGCACAGCCTATTTAAAACCATCGCCCTCGTTGGCCGCCTGAATACCCCTGCGCTCGGCGAGCCGATTTTGCGCTTGGCGCGCCTGTTGGATGAGGGCGGGGTAAAGGTGCTGATCGAGCAGGACATCGCCCGCGAACACAGCATCGAGCATTATCAGCGCGTTGAACGCGGCCATATCGGCAAGCTGGCCGATCTGGTGATTGTGATGGGTGGCGACGGTACCATGCTGTCGGTGGCGCGTTTATTGGCTCCCTATCGCATACCCCTTATGGGTATCAATCAGGGCCGGCTGGGCTTTATGACCGATCTGCCGCTGCATGAAATGGAAACCGCCGTGCCCAATATGCTGGCCGGCCAGTTTATCCCCGAAGAGCGCATCTTGCTGGAGGCCAGCATTTTGCGCGACGGGCAAACGGTGAATACCTCGCTAGCGTTCAACGACGTGGTGTTTAGCCGCGGCTCGATCGGCTCGATGATCGAATTCGAGATTTTTGTTGATAATCAGTTTGTGTACAGCCAGCGCTCGGATGGCTTGGTGGTCTCTACACCCACCGGCTCTACCGCCTATGCGCTGGCCTCGGGCGGCCCGATTTTGCATCCGGCCTTGCCGGCCATTACGCTGGTGCCGATCTGCCCACAATCATTATCCAATCGGCCGATTGTGGTGTCGGAAAACGCCCAAGTCGCGTTTTTGCTCACCCGCGGGCAGGATGCGCGGGTGTATTTTGATAACCAATCGGATTTTGAATTGCGCGAGATGGATCGGGTGCTGATCCGCCGCTACACCAATTCGCTGCGCATCCTGCACCCGCATGGCTACAGCTATTACGATATGCTGCGCGCCAAACTGCGCTGGGGCGAGAAGCTGCTGTAATTCATCACGCGTGGTTGCGGCGAAAGCCCCACAGCCGCGCGTTTGCCTCTTGTCCTGCCCGGCATCTTGCCCTAAAGTGAACGCTCGTTCTGTTTGTGCCGGGTACTGCCATGCTCTCTGCTTTGCATTTACGTGATTTCGTGATCGTTCGCGAGCTAGATCTGGATTTCGCCAGCGGATTAACCGTGCTCACCGGTGAGACCGGCGCGGGTAAATCCATCATCATCGATGCGCTGGGCTTGTTGCTGGGCGAGCGCACTGATGCGGGCGTGGTGCGCCACGGGGCCGAGCGCACCGAAATCAGCGCCGAATTCAATATCAGCGCCCTCGCGAAAACCAGCGCCTGGCTGGCTGAACAGGGCTTTAGCGATGAAGGCGAGCTGCTGCTGATTCGCCGCATTATCGATGCCAGCGGCAAATCGCGCGCGTTTATCAATGGCAGCCCCGGCACGCTGGCGCAGCTGAAAAGCCTGGGAGAAGGGCTGGTGGATATTCATGGCCAGCATGCGCATCAATCGCTATTGCGCCACGAAGCACAGCGCGAGCTGGTGGATGCCTACGCGGGCGCCACCGAGCTGGTGCGGCAGGTGAGCCAGCGTTATCAGCATTGGCACGCGCTGGCCAATGAGCTGCAATCGGCCGAGCAAAATGCCGAGCGCTTTGAAGCCGAGCGCGAGCGCCTGCAATGGCAAATCGATGAAATCAGCCAGCTGGCGCTGCAAGAGGGCGAATGGGCCGAGCTACAGGCCGAGCATAAACGCCTGCACCACGCTGCCAGCCTGATTGATGGGGTGCAATATGGCCTGACTTCTTTATCGGATGGCGACGAAAACTGCCAGAGCTGGCTCGCCACGGTGGCGCATCAGCTGGGCAAGCTAGCCGATTTTGATCCATCGATTCACGATACGCTGGAGCAGCTGGCCGGCGCCGAGGCGCAACTGGCCGAAGCGGTGAGTAGCTTGCGCCAATACGCCGATAAGCTGGAATTAGACCCGGAGCGCCTCGGGGAAGTGGAAGCGCGCATGGATGCCATTTACCGCGCCGGGCGCAAATACCGGATTGACCCCAGCTTGCTACCCGAACAGCTGGCCGATTGGCAAGCTCGGCTGGCCGAGCTGGGTGGCGAAGAAGGGCTGGATGCGCTGCGCAAACAAGTCGTGCAGGCCGAACAAGATTACCGCCGCCCGGCCGAGCAGCTCTCGGCCAAACGCGCCAAGGCGGCCAAGCAGCTGTCTAAATTAGTGAGCGAGCAGATGCAAACGCTGGCGCTGGCCGGTAGCCGCTGCGAAGTGGTGTTGCTGCCGCAAACCCAGCCGGCAGCCTTTGGCCTTGAGCAAATCGAGCTGCAAACGGCCAATCACCCGGCATCCCCCTTGCGGCCGATGGCCAAAGTGGCCTCGGGCGGTGAGCTGTCGCGCATTAGCTTGGCGCTGCAAGTGGTAACTAGCCAGGTGGCGAATGTCCCGACCCTGATTTTCGATGAAGTGGATGTCGGTATCGGCGGACGGGTGGCCGAGATTGTCGGGCGCTTGCTGTCAGAACTCGGGCAGAGCCGGCAAGTGCTGTGTATTACCCACCTGCCGCAAGTGGCCGCCTGCGGCCGCACGCATCTGCAGGTCGCCAAAGCCCAAGCCAAAGATGGCGTGCGCAGCAGCATCAGCCAGCTGAGCCACGCCGAGCGGATCGAAGAAATCGCCCGCATGCTGGGCGGGCTGGAAATCACCGACACCACTCGCCAGCACGCGGCCGAAATGCTGGGGCAGGTGGCCGTCGCGGGCTAAGCGCCTGCTGGAGCGTGGCCGCATCTAGCGGCCAGCACAGCGCAACGGCGCATTTGCGGTATCATGGTCGGCCTGATTTCAAGGGCTGACCAGATGGCCGCGCACGATAAACCCACACTGACTTCCCCCAACCCGCAGGCGGATGCTGCATTTATGCAGGCCGCGCTGGCGCAGGCGGCCCAAGCGGCGCAGCGCGGTGAGGTGCCAGTGGGCGCGGTGGTGGTGTATCGGGGCGAGGTGATTGCCGCCGCGCATAATCAGCCGCTGGCGCTGAACGACCCGAGCGCCCATGCAGAAATGCTGGCGCTGCGCGCCGCGGCCAAGCAGCTGGGCAATTATCGCCTGAGCGAATGCGAGCTTTTTGTGACGCTGGAGCCCTGCATTATGTGTGCTGGCGCCATCTTGCACGCCCGCGTGCGGCGGGTGGTGTATGCCACTGCCGATGCCAAAACCGGCGCGGCCGGCAGCGTCATCAACCCTTTTGCCAGCCCGCAGCTCAATCATCACACCTGTATCCAAGCTGGCCCCGGCGGCGCCGAGTCGGCCGCCTTGCTGGGTGAATTTTTCCGCCAGCAACGCGCCAGCCAGCGCGCCGCGCGCGCCCGCCCGCAGGCTCAGGTGCCGGGCTTGGCCAATTTGCGTGATTTAGGCGGGCTCAAAACAGCAGATGGCCGGCAGATTCGTGCCGGGCTGCTGTTTCGCAGCGAGCAGCTACAGGCCGTTGACCCAGCCTGCGCTGAATTCGCCGCGCTGCAAATCCGCTCGATTTGGGATTTGCGCTCAGCCGCCGAGCGAGCACAGACGCCTAATCCGCACTTTAGTGGCGTGAGCGACACCCATTGCGATGTTTTGGCGGCCACCGCGCAAGCCACGGCCTGCAGCGTGCCGCAATTACTGGCGCAACCTGCGCAGCTCGAAGCGTTACTGGGCGAGGGCCGCGCGGCGGCCATGATGCATGACTTGTATCGCGAGCTCGTTGCCAACCCGGCGGTGCAGCGGGTATATGCCCAGTGGCTAACTGATTTGAGCCTTGGTGGGCAATACCCCGCCTTAGTGCATTGCACTGCCGGCAAAGATCGCACCGGCTGGGCCATGGTGTTGCTGCTCTCGGCGCTGGGCGTGCCGCATGAAAGTATTCTGCGGGATTATCTACTGAGCGATGCCGCCATCCGCGGCAAATACGCCCCGCTGATTGCGCAGGCCTGCGCCGCAGGGGCCAGCAGCGAGACGCTGACGGCCATTCTGGGCGTACAGGGCGCCTATCTGAAAACCGCTATGCACGAAGTAAAAAAGCAGGCCGGCAACATGCCGCGCTATCTGCGTGAAGTGCTGGGCTTGTCGAGCGCCACCATCACCGCTTTGCAAGCGCAACTCCTGCAGCCGGCTGACCGCTAATCGCGGCCTAGGCTGAAACCAGCCTGATACCCAACGACTGTTTTGCCGCTGATCAACCGCTCGGCCACATTGGGCTGGGCGAGAGTACCGATCTTCGCTAAGGCAGAGCATGTCTATTGTTGGAGTAACATCATGCCGCGCACCTTACTGACAATGCTGGTGCTGTGTTTAAGCAGCCAGCTCTATGCCGCTGGCGCCGATGATCCACCCGGCGACGATTCCGCCACCCGTACCGCCGGCACTGTAAAGCCTAGCGATGATCCGGTTAGCCATGATGCTAATGACGATCATGGCGGCCTGCGCACCAAAACTGCCACCAGCGAAGACAGCAGCAGCCACCGCAGTGGCGCCGACGATGGCGGGGTGAGCCACAGTAGTCGCAGCGACAGTACGGGCAAAACAGCCAGCGGTGAGAGTAGCGGCAAAAGTGGTAGCGGCGACAGCGGCAAAGGCAGCGGCAGTAATAGTGGGAGCAGTAGTAGTAGCGGCAGCAGCCAAGGGGGCAAAAGCGGAGGTGAGGGCGGCAGTAAAGGCGGTGGCGACAGTGGCGGGAAAGGGGGCGGCGATGGTGGTGGTAAAGGCGGGGGTAA
Organism: uncultured Chitinibacter sp.; assembly: GCF_945957625.1. Taxonomy (NCBI): domain Bacteria; kingdom Pseudomonadati; phylum Pseudomonadota; class Betaproteobacteria; order Neisseriales; family Chitinibacteraceae; genus Chitinibacter; species uncultured Chitinibacter sp. The sequence continues at coordinate 68,477 of NZ_CAMFLP010000003.1, read as the reverse complement.
AAGTGGCGGTAGCGGCAAAGGCTAAGTGCGATTTTCGCCGCCTTTGCTAATGCCAATTGAGGGTATTGCTCTGCAGGCAATCAATAACAATGCCTTTAGAGCAATACCCTTGGTAGAGCGAGTATTAGCCGTAAACCGGATCAAACAAGCCAGCCAGGCCCGCGCCCGGTGATGGCTGGCGCATAAACGCTTCGCCCACCAGATAGGTGTGTACATTGTGATCGCGCATCAATTGCACGTCAGCCGCGGTGTGAATACCACTCTCGCACACGGCAATGCGGCCATCGGCCACGATTTGTGGCAATAGATCGATGGTGGTTTGCAGGCTCACTTCAAAAGTGCGCAAATTGCGGTTATTCACGCCCAGCAGCGGGGTTTTGAGCGTGAGCGCGGCATCTAGCTCTTGCGCATTGTGCACTTCCACCAGCACCGCCATGCCCAGGCTGTGCGCCAGCGCTTCAAAATCCTGCATCTGTTTTACATCCAGCTCCGCGGCGATCAGCAAAATGCAGTCCGCACCCCAGGCGCGCGCCTCGTAAAACTGATATTCATCGACCATAAAGTCTTTGCGCAGCGCCGGCAGCGTGCAGGCCGCACGGGCGGCTTTCAGGTAATCGGAGTGGCCCTGGAAATACTGCACATCGGTCAGCACCGACAAACACGCCGCGCCATGGGCGGCGTAATCTGGGGCGATCTCGGCCGGCACAAACGGATCGCGCATCACGCCTTTGGATGGGCTGGCTTTTTTGATTTCAGCAATCACGCCCGCTTTACCGGCTGCATGCTTGGCCTGAATCGCGCCCACAAAGTTGCGCAGATCACGGTTGGCCTCGGCTTGGGCACGGATTTCTGCAAGCGGGATGAGTTTTTTCGCGGCAGCCACTTCTTCAAACTTGGTGGCCCAGATTTTTTTCAGGATGTCGGACATTTTATTTCCAATGCTAGTTGCTTAATGCGACTTTTACAGCTTTCCCATTTTTCTCGTGTGGGTCTGTGCTTTGAGGTTTTGGTTTAAGGCTTGTCTCAAAAGTTACTTTGTCTTTGACCTTGATAGGTTTTGAACGATCATCGGGAATTATATTTGTGCGTAGAAAGTAATAATCGCCATCATCGCTGTCAATAAAACCATAATGCCCAATTATTCGCTTTATAGTTCCTGTCTGCCGTGTAGAAAAAGACTGTGCAACTTTTCTTACTCGATAGTTTGGTGGTGTTCTTGTATCTGGCTTAACTTCGAAGTCACTTTCGCATGATTTGACTAATGCGAGAAGAGTGCTGCAATTATAATCTTGCAATGAGAAGGCGGGGTCCATTTTACGAATCTGAGACCCAAGCGCACTTAGCGATAACCAGCCATCCTCATCGAAGTTGCTATTCATGTATGCCGATGAAATTAGCGTGGCTGCACTGTAATCTTTCTCTGTGATAGCTTCAGTAGGCTCCGAAAGATTGTCTGTATAAACAAAGTGATTACATGAATTAATAAATATTGCTTTGGTGTTTTGTCTTCGACCAACTCCAAGAACATACATGCCATGTTCACGTAATCGGAGTGCTAGCGAGTAAAAATCTGAATCGCTAGAGACAATTGCAAAAGCATTGAAATTCTTATTCGGGCTGGCCACTAGCTCGATTGCATCCATGACCATCGAGCCATCGGTTGCCTGTTCGCCATGGCGAAACTGTTGAAATGTCCGGATGGGAGTTTCTCGTAATAGCTCTTTCCATGAGCCCATATTTTGAGCGGTCCAATCACCGTAAACCCGTTTTAGGACAATATCACCAATCTTGTTGATTTCATTGATGATAGAATTTAGTAGTTTTGGTGAGATGTTGTCACCATCAATGAAAACTGCAAATTTATAGTTCACAGATAATCCTCATCTATCTGGGCTTATAAACTACGGCCGTCGAAGACTTCAACGGGCATAGTCAGGGGCTCTAGACCATCGATACAGCCCACATTCACGCGGTAATACCCAGCCTTGCGCAAGGTTTGGTGGAATGGATAAATCCCGCATACCTTGCAGAAATAATGTTTCGCCACGCCTGTACCGAATTGATACACGCTCAATTGCTCGGCGCCGGCTTCGATCACTAATTCTTCCGGTGAATAAATATACGGCGTCATCAGCGCACCTTTGCGCTGGCAGATTGAGCAATTGCAGCGCACGCCCGAGCTGATTTCGGGCGAGCTGATGCGGAACTTCACCGCGCCGCAATGGCAGCTGCCGTGGTAAGTGCGCCGGTTTTCCATTACTTGGCTAGGCCTTGTGTGAACGACACGAGCGCATCAAGTTTGGCTTTGGCGGCGCCGCTGGCCAGGGCTTCGTGCGCGGCGTTGATGCCGTCTTCGAGCGTTACCGCCAAATTGGCAGCGTAGATCGCGGCACCGGCATTTAGCAGCACGATATCGCGACAAGGGCCGCTGAGGCTGCCAGCCAAAATGCCTTCGATAATGGCTTTGGATTCTTGCGCGGTGCCAGCGTACAGCGCTTTGCTGTCGGCCAGACTAAAGCCGAGATCACGAGGATCGAATTCGTATTCAACGATGTCGCCATCTTTCAGTTCGGCAATCATGGTCGGGGTGCTGATCGAGATCTCATCCAGCCCATCTTTGCCGTGCACAATCAGCACATGCTTAGAGCCCAGTTGCTTGAGCACCCGCGCTTGAATACCGACCAGATCCGGGTGGAATACGCCCATCACCTGATTATCCGCACCTGCTGGGTTGGTGAGCGGGCCAAGGATATTAAAGATGGTGCGCACGCCCAGCTCTTTGCGCACTGGCGCGACGTATTTCATCGCACTGTGATGGTTAGGCGCGAACATAAAGCCAAGGCCGACCTGATCAATACACTGGCCAACTTGTTCGGCGGTGAGGTTCAGATTCACGCCAAACGCTTCGAGTACATCGGCCGAGCCAGAGCTCGACGACACCGAACGGCCACCATGTTTGGCCACTTTCGCCCCCGCCGCGGCGGCTACGAAGGCCGAGCAAGTCGAGATATTAAACGTATGCGCGCCATCGCCGCCGGTGCCACAGGTGTCGACCAAGTGCCGGCCATCTTGCACCGCCACTTTGGTCGAAAATTCGCGCATCACGGTCGCAGCGGCGGCGATTTCAGATACGCTTTCTACTTTGGTGCGCAGGCCCATTAGTAGGGCGGCGATTTGCGCTGGGGTCATTTCGCCCGACATGATTTGCCGCATCAGGTGCAGCATTTCATCGTAAAACAGCTCGTTATTGTCGATCAGGCGATTCAGTGCGGTTTGGATGGTGATCATAATGCTTCCGGCAGTTTTTATTGTTGGACTTCAATGGCAATCGTAGCTTGATCCCATTGTTGAGCAGCTTGGGCGATCTTTTCAAGACGGGGGGAGTGCTCGGGTTCCGCTAGGTTGGCAATTTCGAAAATCACACCCGTTTGGTCTTGTTCAGTCGCAAAATAAAGTAACTCGACACCGGAGCTACTAATTTTACCGGCTTGAGCAACTTGATAGCCTTGCGTAATCAGTGCCGTTTTTCTTTGCTCAAATTCAGTTCGACTCAACCAAGCGGCTATATGTTGCAGCCCTCCAGTCGGTTGACGCTGGAGAAATTCTAAAAAAATGCTTGGCTGCATATCGTGTTGCTCAATCAGTTCAATTTGCAGCGCCCCTGAATTGGCGAGCGCGATACTAATGACAGGAGATGCGCTTGCTTTGCCTCGATACTCGAAGTTATCAAGTTGAATTTTGCGTTTGATAAAGAATGGTCCAATCCCAAGTGTGGTGGCCCAATATTGCATGGCACTATCAATATTGGGGACAACAAAGGCGATTTGACGAATCTCTCCAAATTGTTGGCTCATCGCGTTCTCTAAGCAGAAAAACGGCCGCACTAAGCGGCCAATCGGTTAAGCAAATTCACGCAAGAAATTCTCGAGCATTTTATGCCCGTGTTCGGTCAGGATCGATTCGGGGTGAAATTGTACGCCCTCGATCGCCAAAGTTTTGTGGCGCACGCCCATGATTTCGCCATCTTCCGTCCACGCGGTGACTTCTAAGCAATCAGGTAGCGATTCGCGCTCGATCGCTAGCGAGTGATAACGCGTAACGGTTACAGGGGAGGGTATGTCTCTGAACATCCCGATATTGTTATGGATAACGGGGGATACCTTGCCATGCATCAGTGTTTTGGCGTGGATAATCTTGCCGCCAAAGGCTTCACCAATCGATTGATGCCCCAAGCACACGCCCATAATCGGCAGCTTGCCAGCGAAATGCTTGATAGCCGGTACCGAAATGCCGGCTTCCAGTGGCGAGCATGGGCCGGGTGAAATTACCAGGTATTTCGGATTCATCGCCTCGATTTGTTCGATGCTGATTTCATCGTTGCGATGCACGTGCACGTCTTGGCCGAGCTCACCGAAATACTGCACGAGGTTGTAGGTAAAGCTGTCGTAGTTATCGATCATTAAAAGCATGATTTAATCCTTTATCGCAGATGGCAGTGGCGGGGCGCTTAGGCGTCCAGGCCTTGGCTAGCAAGCTCGGCGGCGCGCAGTACGGCGCGGGCTTTATTGAGCGTTTCCTGCCATTCGCTCTGCGGGACTGAGTCGGCCACGATGCCGGCGCCCGCTTGCATATAGAGGGTTTGGTTTTTAACCACCGCGGTGCGCAGCGCAATCGCCACATCCATATCACCGTTAAAGCCCAAATAGCCAACCGCGCCAGAATACACGCCACGCTTGGTCGGCTCGAGCTCGTCAATGATTTCCATTGCCCGAACTTTTGGCGCGCCCGATACGGTGCCCGCCGGGAAAGTAGCTTTCAGTACGTCAATTGCGGTTTGCTGCGGTTTGAGTTTGCCTTCCACGCTCGACACGATGTGCATCACGTGCGAATAGCGCTCAACGACCATTTTGTCGACCAACTTCACCGAGCCGGTTTGCGCCACGCGGCCAGCGTCGTTGCGGCCTAAGTCGATCAGCATGACGTGTTCGGCGATTTCTTTTTCATCGGCCAGCAGCTCGGCTTCGAGCGCCAGATCGTGTTCGCGATCTTTGCCGCGCGGGCGGGTACCAGCAATCGGGCGCACGGTGACGGTATCGTCTTCTAGGCGCACCAAGATTTCGGGTGAGGCGCCAACAATATGCATATCGCCAAAATCGTAATAGAACATATACGGCGATGGATTAATGCTGCGCAGAGAGCGGTACAGTGACATGGCCGAGGCATTAAATGGCGCGCTCATACGCTGCGCCAGCACCACCTGCATCACATCGCCGTCTTTGATGTATTCCTTGGCTTTCAGTACTGCATCTTTAAATGGCTGCTCGCCAAATTCGGATACCGGCTCGCCAGCGCTGGCGACGGGCAGCGAGAACGGAATCTGCGCTGGCTCGCGCAATTTCAGGCGCAGCGCCAGTAAGCGCTCTTCAGCTACCTGATAGGCATTGTCTTGGCTTGGGTCGGCGTACACAACGAGGTAAAGCTTGCCCGATAGATTGTCGACCACGACGATCTCTTCGGATAGCAAGAGCTGAATATCCGGCGCGCCAATGGGGTCGGGCTTCGGGCATTCAGCCAGCTTACGCTCGATATAGCGAATGGTTTCATAACCAAAATAGCCGACTAAACCGCCCAGAAAGCGCGGCAAGCCTTTGGTTGACGGTGCTTTGAAGCGGGCCTGATAAGCTTCAATGTAATCGAGCGGGTTGCCGCTATGGGTTTCGATCACGCGATCGTCGTGAATCAGCTCGGTGGTTTGGCCACAGACTTTGATGCGGGTACGGGCCGGCAGGCCAATAAAAGAATAGCGGCCAAAGCGCTCGCCACCGACCACGGATTCCAGCAGGTAAGAGTAAGGGCGGTTGGCGAGCTTCAAATACACCGACAGCGGGGTGTCGAGGTCAGCAAATAATTCAGAAATCAGCGGAATGCGGTTATAGCCTTGGGCCGCCAAGGCGTGAAATTCTTCACGAGTCAGCATGGGACTTCTCTCCAGATGGAAAAATCAGAATGAACGAGGTGTGGGCGCGCTTAGCGACGCCATCGCCATTCCAGCCAGAGATCAGTACAGTAAAAAGCCATGATGACAGGGGATCGAGGCCGATCCAATCAGGTAGGAAACAGCATCGATTGTGCGGGAACTACCCGCTAGCGTCAAATGTAAACGGGGTTTTCCCGTATGGCCGTGGTGCGGGTTCACTTTTCTTGCAAGCGGCGGCGGCAGCTTTGGTAGAATCGGTGTTTTAGTCCTGCAGAAAATGTGAAACCACGATGCTGACACTGTTCAATTCTCTTGCCCGCGAAAAACAGGAATTCAAACCGATTACCCCCGGACACGTAAATATGTATGTCTGTGGGATGACGGTGTACGACTACTGTCATATCGGGCATGCGCGGATGGTGGTGGTGTTTGATGTGGTGGCGCGTTGGTTGCGCGCTTCTGGCTATCACGTAAATTACGTGCGCAATATCACGGATATTGATGACAAGATCATCAAGCGTGCGGTGGAAAACGGCGAATCGATTCAAAGTCTCACCGCTCGCTTTATCGACGCAATGAACGAAGATTTTGCGGCGCTGGGTATTCAGCGCCCGGATCACGAGCCCCGCGCGACTGAGCACGTGGACGGCATGCAGGCGATTATCCGCAAGCTGTTTGACAATGGTTTGGCTTATCACGCCCCCAATGGCGATGTGTATTACTCGGTGAAAGACTTTGCCGGCTATGGCAAATTGTCGCGCAAAGATTTTGACGAGCAGCGCGCGGGCGAGCGGGTCGAGGTCGACCCGAATAAACGTGATCCACGCGATTTTGTGTTGTGGAAAGCGGCCAAAGCCGATGAGCCGGCCGAAGTGAAGTGGGAGTCGCCTTGGGGGGCGGGCCGCCCGGGTTGGCATATCGAATGCTCGGCCATGAGCTGCCATCATTTGGGCGAACATTTTGATATTCACGGTGGCGGCGAAGATTTGCAGTTCCCGCACCATGAAAACGAAATCGCCCAATCCGAAGGGGCACATGGCCATCAGTATGTGAATTACTGGCTGCACAATGGCTTTATCAATGTCGATAACGAGAAAATGTCCAAGAGCTTGGGCAATTTCTTCATCATTCGCGATGTGCTGCAGCAGTTTGATCCCGAAGTGTTGCGTTTCTTTATTCTGCGCGCACATTACCGCAGCCCGCTGAACTACAGCGATGTGCATCTGAATGACGCCAAAAATGCGCTAACCCGCCTATATACCGCGCTTAAAGCGGTGGCACCAGCTAAGGTGGCAATTGATTGGCAAGATCCGTTAGCGGCGCGCTTTAAGGCGGCGATGGACGACGATTTTGCGACGACCGAGGCAGTCGCGGTGCTGTTTGAATTGGCGGCTGAAGCCAATAAGCACGCCGGTACCGAGTTGGGTGCGCAAAAGGCGGGGCTGCTCAAAGCCTTGGGCGGCGTGCTGGGATTGCTGCAGCGCGATCCACAAGCTTTCCTGCAAGCCGATGTGGGTGCAGTAGGCGAGTGGACTGCGGAGAAAATTGAAGCGGCGATTGTGGCGCGACGTGAAGCACGGGCGGCCAAAAACTGGGCAGAGGGTGATCGCATTCGCGATCAGCTGGCGGCCGCCGGGATTGTGCTGGAAGACAAAGCCGGCGAAACCACTTGGCGCCGGACTTGATCGGCCTAGGTGTGCAATAAAAAAACCGCCCGTTGGGGCGGTTTTTTTATTAGTGGTGGCGCAGGCGCGGCAGGAAAATGTCGCGCTTATTCGGTTTTAACCACGGGCGTAATGCCCATGGCTTTGAGTTTGCGTACCGCGGCTTCGGCTTCGGCCTTGTTTTTGAAGGGGCCAATTTGTACGCGGGTTTCGAGGTACGCCGGAATGCCCGCCTGCTGCAGCTGGCCGAGTAGTTTTTCCGCATTGTTCGAGAGCAGAAACACGCCGGCTTGCACGCTGTAGCCACGGCTATTGCTGACTGGGGCCGGATAGGTGGCCGGCGCAGCGGGCGCCAGGCGTGGCGCATTGCTAGGTAGGGTGGTGCTAGGCAGGGCGGTGCTGCTTGGTATGGCAGTCATTGTCTTGAGGGGTATAGCCGTAGCAGCTATTGCGGGCATGGCTTTGGGGGTGATACTGGTCTTGGGTATGCTGGTGGCGCCGGGAATATTCTCGATGCGTTGGCTGCTGCGCGGGCTGGTGTTACCTGCCATCTGCACGCCGGGTGGCAGAGCCGTTTGGCCGGCGCGTGCTGCTGGCGCTGTGCTTGGGCGGGCGCTGGCAAGTGGTGTTGCGGCGGCGGTTGGGGCGGGGGTAGCAGTTGGCGCCGCTGTTGGAGCAACTGTTGGGTTGGCGGTCGGTGTGGGGCTGGGGGCGCTAGTGGCGGCAGCACTTGCGGTGCTGGGTTCGCTGGCGTTGAGGCTGGCCATTTCGCTGGCCGAAATCTCGGGCGCAATTTGCGGTAAATCGACTTTCGGGGTGGCGTTATCTTGGCTTTTTTCCAGCCAGGCAATGCCGCCGAGAATCGCGGCAATTAATGCGCCCGCAATCCCAAGTCGCCAAAGTAACTGGGTTTTTAGCTGTTGCTGCTCTTTTTGCTGCAGGATGGGGTCGAGACCGTCACTCATTCTCTGTCTGCTTTGTGGCTGTAAGTGATATAATGATGGGCTATTTGCCTCGATTTTTGCCTGGCGAGGCTTGGCGAGTTGCGACTTTCCCTAGGCGCAGAGGCTAGCCGAAAAAGGCAAAGGGCAGCAAAAAACAATTTCTGTCTGTTAACAAAACTGAACATTCAGCCCTCTGGAGAAATCAATAATGGCTATCGAACGTACTATTTCTATCATCAAGCCGGACGCAGTAGGTAAAAACGTAATCGGTAAGATCTACGACCGTTTTGAAACTGCTGGCCTGAAAATCGTTGCGGCCAAGCTCAAGCAACTGTCACGCACTGAAGCTGAAGGCTTCTACGCAGTACACAAAGAGCGTCCTTTCTTCAATGATCTGGTGAACTTTATGATCTCTGGCCCGGTCATGATCCAGGTGCTGGAAGGCGAGAACGCCGTACTGAAAAACCGCGAACTGATGGGCGCGACTAACCCGAAAGACGCAGCGCCAGGCACCATCCGTGCTGACTTCGCTGCCAGCATCGATGCCAACGCCGTTCACGGCTCAGACAGCCTGGAAAATGCAGCGATCGAAATCGCTTACTTCTTCCCAGCTTCTGAAATTTACAGCGCCAAGTAATTGACGCGCGCGGAGCACACCATCATGTCGTTAAATTTGCTGAATTATGATGCGGACCAATTGGCGCAGCTGGTGGTCGAAATGGGTGAGAAACCCTTTCGGGCCAAACAGTTGCTCAAATGGGTGCATCAACGCGGTACGGCCGATTTCGACCTGATGAGCGATATTGCCAAGGCATTCCGGCAAAAACTCGCGGCGCAAGCCAGTGTGGCTCCGCCCTCGCTGATGGCCGAGCAGGTGGCCAGTGATGGCGTGCATAAATGGCTCTTGGATGTGGGCACCGGTAATGGGGTGGAAACCGTGTTTATCCCTGAGGATGATCGCGGCACCTTGTGTGTCTCAAGCCAGGTGGGCTGTGCGCTGGACTGTACCTTCTGTTCGACCGCTCGCCAGGGTTTTAATCGTAATTTGAGTACGGCCGAAATTATCGGTCAGTTGTGGTGGGCTAATCAGCGCCTGTCACTCAATGCCGCGCGCCTGGGGCAGGCTGTGAATGATGATTCACGGATTGTGTCCAATGTGGTGATGATGGGCATGGGTGAGCCGCTGGCTAACTACGACAATGTGGTATCGGCGTTACGCCTGATGCTCGATGACAACGCTTACGGCCTATCACGCCGGCGCGTGACTTTATCGACTTCCGGCATGGTGCCGCAGCTGGATCGGCTGCGTGATGATTGCCCCGTGGCGCTGGCCGTGAGCCTGCATGCGCCCAATGACACGATCCGTGATCAGATCGTGCCCCTGAATAAAAAATACCCGTTAAAAGAACTACTTGATGCCTGTAATCGCTATCTGGAAAAAGCCCCGCGCGATTTTGTGACCTTCGAGTATGTGATGCTGGCCGGGGTCAATGATCAGCCAGAGCATGCACGCCAACTGGCGGATCTGGCGCGTTCGACCTCGTGTAAATTCAATTTAATTCCGTTTAATCCGTTTCCGAATTCCGGCTATGATCGCTCGGGTCGTGAAGCAATTCAGCGGTTCCGTGATATTCTCACGCAGGCTGGCTACATCGTGACGGTGCGTAAAACGCGCGGCGATGATATTGATGCCGCCTGTGGCCAGCTTGCTGGCCAAGTAATGGATAAAACCCGCCGTCAGGCCAAATTTGCAGAAAAGTTTGAAGAAGTACGCCCGATTCTGTTTCAGCATAAACAAGGCTAACTGAAATGAAGAAGTACTGCTTGCTGTTGATGTGTGTCCTTTGTTCGTCCATGGCTTGGGCTAACGATGAGCCCACGCCGGCCGAGCAGCGCGCGATGACGCGAACCAATCTGGCTACCGAATACTACAAGCGCGGCGCCTATGCGATAGCAATTGAAGAGGGCAAAAAAGCGCTGGAATCGGTGAAGAACTTCCCGTATGCGCTCAATATTTTGGCCTTGTCGTACTGGGCGGTGAAGGAAGACGCCACCAGCCGTAGTTACTTCGAACAAGCTCTGCGTGCGGCGCCGAAAGACCCCGATATTAATAAAAACTACGGCAATTTTTTGTGTGAGGAAGGCGAGCATCGCGCCGGGCTTGCTCGCTACGATGTGGTGTTGGCCAATCCGTTTTTTCCGAATCAGGATCAAGCCTTGGTGGCGGCAGCCAATTGCAGCCTGAAGGCAGGTGACCGTGCATTGGCTAAACAATATTTCCAGCGCGCGGCACAATTACAAAGCCGCAATCCGCAAGTGAAATATCAACTGGCAAGTTTTCTGCTGGAAGAGCAAGATTTGCCCGAGGCAAAACGCCATTTTGTCGATTTGATGCGAATTTTTCCGCAACCCCCGGCTGAGTTATTGTGGTTAGGGGTACGGATTGAACGGGCGATCGGTAGTAAAGAGGCCGAAACCCGCTATGCCAAGCAGCTGCAGCAGCTGTATCCCGATGCGGTGGAAACCACCAAATTGTTAACCGGTAAATATGACTGAACAAGAACAAGCTATACCGGCTTCATCTGGCGCGATGCCAGCAGGCCAGCAACTTCGCAGCGCCCGGGAGGGGCGGGGCTGGAGTGTGGAAGATGTCGCAAGGCAACTGAAACTCTCGGCGCGGCAGATTGTGGCGCTGGAAGAAGAGCGCTTTACCGATCTGCCCGGCAATCTGTTTATTCGCGGCTTTGTGCGTAATTACGCGCGTTTGCTGGGCTTGGATTCCGAGCCATTGCTGCAATACCTCGCCGGGGTATTGCCTGCAGATGTAGCTAAAACGCCTGTTTCCAGCGTAAACGTCCAGGTTGATCAGCCTGTTACGATCAAAACTGCCAGCCGCGGCCCTTCGGCCACGGTCATCATGGCACTGTTGGGCGTGTTTATCGGTGTGGGTGGTGTGTATTGGTATTTGCAGCAGCCCGGCTCGCCTGAGCTGGATTTGCCCACGATCCCAACGCCAGCAGTGGTCGAAGCGTCGGCGGCTAGTGCGGTTGAAGCGGTTGCTTCGGAAGCCTCGGCTGTGATGCCTGAACTCGTTGCTACGCCAGCTTCGGCGGCCTCTGCCGTAGTGGCGATGGCCAGCAAAGCCAGTAGCGTGGCCTCGGCGGCCAGTAGTGTGGCTGTGAGCGGCCCTGAGCTGGTGATTGTGACCGAGTCGGATAGCTGGGTGCAGGTGGTGGACGCGAGCGGCAATAAAGTCTTGTCCGAGATTGTGCGCCCCGGTTATGAGCGCCGTGTGGCGGTGCAGCCACCGTTGTCGATTCGTGTCGGCAATGCCCCAAAAACTCGTCTTAGCCTGCGTGGTCAGGCGGTAGATCTGGCGCCATTTATGAAGCCAGGTTCTGATGTCGTTAATATGGAATTGAAGTAAGCCCTTATGTCGAGCCCGATTCAGCGTCGTAAAACCCGTCAGGTCCAGATTGGTCATGTGTGGGTAGGTAGTGACCATCCGATCATGGTGCAATCCATGACCAACACCGATACGGCCGATGCCGAAGCCACTGCACGCCAGATTTTTGAATTGTGGCGTGCGGGCTCCGAGGTGGTGCGGATTACCGTCAATAGCGCCGAGGCCGCCGCGCAGGTGGCCAATATCAAGACCAAGCTCGAAAACTGGGGCTGCAAAGTGCCGCTAGTGGGGGATTTTCACTTTAATGGTGATCGCCTGCTGCGCGATTACCCGGAGTGTGCCGAAGCGCTGGCTAAATACCGGATTAACCCTGGTAACGTGGGTAAGGGCGCCAAGCGGGACGAAAAGTTTGCGCTGATGATCGAGCGGGCCATCGAATTTAACAAACCGGTGCGCATTGGCGTGAACTGGGGTTCGCTGGATCAAAGCATCGCTGCCCGCATGATGGATGAAAATTCCAAACGCGCGGTGCCGCTGACGGCCGAAGCTGTGATGCGCGAGGCGCTGATTGTGTCGGCGCTGGAATCGGCCGATCAGGCGATTCAGTGGGGCCTGTCACCCGATAAAATTTTGTTGTCGTGCAAAGTCTCGCACGTGCAAGATCTGATTGCCGTCTATCGCGATCTGGGTGCGCGCTGCGATTATCCGCTGCATTTGGGGCTGACCGAAGCGGGCATGGGCTCAAAAGGCATCGTGGCATCGAGTGCCGCCTTGGCTGTACTGATGCAGGAAGGCATTGGCGATACCATTCGTATCTCGCTCACCCCCGAGCCTAATGGCGATCGCACCAAAGAAGTCGTGGTGGCCCAAGAATTACTGCAAACCATGGGGCTGCGTAGCTTTACCCCACTGGTGACCGCTTGCCCAGGCTGCGGCCGTACCACGTCAACCGTGTTCCAAGAGTTGGCGCAAGATATCCAGAATTTCCTGCGTGAGCAAATGCCGGTTTGGCGCGCGCAGTATCCTGGCGTAGAAGACATGAAAGTGGCGGTGATGGGCTGTGTGGTGAACGGCCCGGGCGAGTCAAAACTCGCCGATATCGGCATTAGTTTGCCCGGTACGGGTGAAGTGCCGGTCTGTCCGGTGTATATCGACGGGCAAAAAGATGTGACCCTGAAAGGTGATCACGTTGCGGCCGAGTTTCAGGCGATTGTCGAAAACTACGTGCAGACCCGCTATGGCGAAAACGGCAGCAAGCGCCGTACCGATGCGCCAAAAGTGATTCCGCTCACGCCGGTTTAAATCCCGTTTACACCCATTCTTTTGTTTTAATTTCAGTAGCAGGTTAACAAGCACAATGGCTCAAACCATTCAGGGTATCCGCGGCATGAACGATGTGCTGCCGCAAGAATCGCCACGCTGGCAGTATTTCGAACAAGTTTGTCGTGATTGGCTGGCCGCCTATGGCTACCAAAACATCCGCATGCCGCTTGTGGAATCGACTCATCTTTTTGTGCGTGGCGTTGGTGAGCATACCGATATTGTCGAAAAGGAAATGTACGCCTTTGAAGACAGCCTGAATGGTGAAAAGCTGACCCTGCGCCCAGAAGGCACCGCCGGTTGCGTGCGAGCATGTATTGAACACGGCCTGCTGTATAACCAAACCCAGCGTCTGTGGTACATCGGGCCGATGTTCCGGCATGAGCGCCCGCAAAAAGGCCGCTTGCGCCAGTTTAATCAGCTGGGCGTAGAGGCGTTTGGTTTCGCCACCCCTGATCTGGATGCCGAGCTGATTATCATGTTGGCTGATCTGTGGCAGCGCCTTGGCCTGACCGGGCTGACGCTGGAGCTCAATTCGCTGGGCAATTCCGACGAGCGCGCGGCTCACCGTGCCGAGCTGATCAAGTATTTGGAAGGCTTTGTGGATGTTTTGGACGAAGACGGCAAGCGCCGCCTGTATACCAATCCACTGCGTGTGCTGGATACCAAAAATCCTGCTTTGCAAGAAATGGCTAATCAGGCGCCCAAGCTGGAAGACTATCTGGGTGAAGAATCTAAAGCGCATTTTGCCGGGGTGAAAGCGCTGCTGGATGACGCAGGCATTGCCTATCGGCTAAATCCGCGCTTGGTGCGTGGCTTGGATTACTACAACCGCACCGTGTTCGAGTGGGTCACCACCGAGCTTGGCGCACAGGGTACCGTCGCGGCGGGTGGTCGCTATGATGCGCTGGTGGAACAACTGGGCGGCAAGCCTTGTCCGGCGGTTGGTTTTGCCATGGGGATTGAGCGCTTGATGCTCTTGTTGGAAGCCCAGCAAGTGGCTACGCCAGCGCAAAGCCCCGATGTATACGTGATTAGCCAAGGCGATGCGGCAGCGCGGGCGGCATTTGCCGCGGCGCGGCAATTGCGCGCCAATGGCCTGAATGTGATATATCATGCTGGCGGTGGCAGCTTTAAATCCCAATTCAAAAAAGCCGATCAGTCCGGTGCCGCATTGGCGGTGATCGTGGGCGAGGGTGAATTGGCCGCTGGCACAGTGAATATCAAGGTCTTGACCGGTGCGCAGCAGGGGGAGCAGCACACCGTAGCGCAAGATCAGATGGTTAATACGATTCGTAGTCTTAAATAATCGAGGACGACATGGCTGCTTTTGACTTACAAGAACAAGAACAAATTGCCGAACTGAAAGCCTGGTGGCACAGCTGGGGTAAAGCGCTGGCCGCCGCGGTTGTGTTGGCGCTGCTCGCCTACGCTGGCTGGTCAGGCTGGCAAACCTGGCAAAAGCACCGTGCGGCCGAAGCCGCTGAACTCTATGCCCAGCTGCAACTGCAGGCAATGGATGAGGCCAAATTCACCGCTACGCTGACCACCTTGAAAACCGATTTCGGCAGCACGCCTTATGCCGCACGTGCCGCGCTGGCCGCCGCCAAACTGGCTTATATGAAGGGCCAGCCGGCTAAAACCCGCGATGAATTGAACTGGGTGATTAGCAATGCCAAAGAAGTGACTTTGCGTGATTCGGCTAAATTGCGTTTGGCGGGCGTTTTGCTCGACGATAAAAAATACGACGAAGCCCTGGCTTTGGTGAAAGCGCCGGAAGAAGAGAGCTATTCGGGTCTGTTTGCTGAAGTACGTGGCGATGTATTGCTCGCTAAGCAAGATAAATCGGGCGCTGCAGACGCATACCGTCAAGCTTTGGCGAAATTGCCAAAAGACGCGCCCAATGTGAAATTGCTGGAAGTGAAACTTGATACGCTGGGAGCCAACTAAGATGCAATGCTTGCGGATCGCTGCCCTCGGTGCACTGAGCCTGCTGGCTGCGTGCTCTACTCCAAGTAATGTGCCAGATCCATCGCCGCTACCGAAGGTCAGTCAGGCTGCGACGGCGAAGCAAGTGTGGCGCAGCGAAGTAGGAAGCGATACCGATTTCCGCTTCCAGCCTGCGTTCTTGGCCGATCTGGTGGCCGTGGTGGGCGGCAAGAATGAAGTGGCTTTGCTGGATCGTGCCACTGGTCAAGCCAAATGGCGGGTGAAACTGGAGCAACCGGTTGCAGGCGGGATTGGCATTGGCGCTGGCATGGTCGTGGTGGGTAGCCTTAAGGGCGATGTGATCGCGCTGGATTTGGCCAATGGCAAGCCCGTGTGGACGATCAAAACTAGCAGTGAAGTGATTTCTTCGCCGATCGTGAACAAGAATCTGGTGCTAGTTCGCTCGGCAGATGGCAAGCTCAGCGCACTGTCGGCCGCTAAGGGTGAACTGCAATGGGTGTATCAGCGCCCGCAACAGCCCGCGTTGCAACTGCGGAACTATGCAGCACCCGTGGTGGCAGATGGCATCGTTTATGTCGGGCAGGCCGCTGGGCGTTTAACTGCGCTGGCAGCCGCTGATGGCCGCGTGTTGTGGGAAGCGCCGATTGCGCTGCCACGTGGTGCGAGTGAGCTTGAACGCATCACCGACATCGTAGCACCGCCGGTCGTGCATGCCGATCTGGTGTGTGCGGTTGCCTATCAGGGCCGGGTGGCGTGTATCAGTACCCAAAATGGCTCACTGGTATGGTCGCGGGAGATTTCTAGCTGGTCGGGCCTCGCCATTGACGAGCGCCATGTGTATGTCACCGATGACCAAGGGCAGATTAATGCCTTCGAGCGCACCACGGGCCGCTCGGTATGGAAGCAAGATGCGCTGAAATATCGCTTTGTGAGCGCCCCCGCCGTGCTGGGTAATCAGCTGGTCGTGGGTGATCTCGACGGTTATTTGCACTATATGAATTTGGAAGATGGCAGTTTGGTGGGCCAACAGCCTACCGATGGCAGTCGTATTTTTGTCGCACCTCAATCTGCGGGCTCGCAGGCCTTGGTGCAAACGCGTAAGGGCAGCTTGTATCTGCTCAGCGCTCAGTAAGAGAATTGAATGAAACCAACCATTGCCCTCGTGGGGCGCCCGAATGTGGGCAAATCCACGCTGTTTAATCGCCTGACCAAAACCCGTGATGCCCTGGTGGCAGATCAGCCTGGCCTGACTCGTGATCGTCACTATGGTCATGGCAAGGTCGGCGATAAGCCGTATCTGGTGATCGATACCGGTGGCTTCGAGCCCGTTGTGGACGAAGGCATCATGTTCGAGATGGCCAAGCAAACAC
This sequence comes from uncultured Chitinibacter sp., assembly GCF_945957625.1. Taxonomy (NCBI): domain Bacteria; kingdom Pseudomonadati; phylum Pseudomonadota; class Betaproteobacteria; order Neisseriales; family Chitinibacteraceae; genus Chitinibacter; species uncultured Chitinibacter sp. The sequence goes on along the minus strand of NZ_CAMFLP010000003.1, from coordinate 51,846 downwards.
TGCAGGCCGTGGATGAGGCCGATGCGATTGTTTTTGTCGTGGATGGGCGCAATGGCCTCACCCCGCAAGACAAGATCATTGCCAACCGTCTGCGTCAGGGTGATCGCCCGGTGTGGGTGGCGGTGAACAAAATCGAAGGCATGAACCGTGCGGTGATGACCGCCGAGTTTCACGAGTTGGGCCTTGGTGAGCCGGTGGCGATTTCAGCCTCGCACGGCGAAGGTGTACGCGATCTGGTGAATGATATTCTGGCCGGTTTCCCTGAGCCAGAAGACGAAGAAGAGCGCACGCATCCGACTTTTGCTATCGTGGGTCGTCCGAACGTCGGCAAATCAACGCTGGTTAACACCATTTTGGGTGAAGAGCGCGTGATTGCTTTTGATGCACCTGGCACTACGCGTGATTCGGTGTTTATTGATTTTGAGCGCAATGGCCAAAACTATACGGTGGTGGATACTGCCGGGGTGCGCCGGCGCGGCAAAGTGACCGACATGATCGAGAAATTCTCGGTCATTAAAACCATGCAGGCGATTGAAGACTGTAACGTGGTGATTTTGGTGCTGGATGCCACGCAGGATGTCTCGGATCAGGATGCCAAGATCGCCGGTTTTGTATTGGAAGCCGGCAAAGCCATGGTGGTGGCGATCAATAAATGGGAAGCCGCGGATGAAAATCAGCGCAATACCATTAAGCGTGAAATCGCCCGGAAACTCTCCTTCCTGGATTTTGCCAAATTCCACTATATCTCTGCATTGCATGGCAAAGGTGTCGCGGATATTTTTGGTTCGATCCATCAGGCCTATGATGCCGCGATGGTGAAAATTCCAACGCCGAAGCTGACACGTGCGCTGCAGTTGGCGATGGAACGTCAGCAGCCGCCATTGGCCGGCAAGATTCGCCCCAAAATGCGTTATGCCCACCAAGGTGGCTCAAATCCACCGGTGGTTGTGATCCACGGCAATGCATTGGAGGCCGTTCCTGCGTCATACTGGCGTTATCTGGAAGGCTTCTTCATGAAGATGTTCAAGCTACAAGGCACGCCACTGCGCGTTCAATTCAAGAAAACGGGCAATCCGTTTGAAGGAAAAGAACCGCCGAAGTTGAATCGCCGCGGCAATAAATAAAATTGCTGATTGTAAGCTGTTGATTCATGTACTATAAGCGTAAGATGTTTTGACTCAAGCCGTATACACGGATAACTAAATAACAAGCCGGAGAATAACAATGAGTGCTAAGGGGCAAATGCTGCAAGATCCATTTCTGAACATCTTGCGCAAAGAACACGTACCTGTCTCAATCTACCTGGTGAACGGCATTAAACTGCAAGGGCAGATCGAATCGTTTGACCAGTATGTGGTATTGCTGCGCAATACCGTGACCCAGATGGTGTACAAGCATGCCATTTCAACTGTGGTGCCATCACGTTCAGTGACTGTGCCGCACGACAACCCAGCCGCTGCTGCAACTGAAAACTAATTGCGGGCAGTTTGCTGCGTGTCCAGCCCCGAAAGATTCGTTCTTTCGGGGTTTTTTCTGCTTGTAATTTATGTAATTGGCCCCATGCTCAAAGCCTAGCGGGTAAAGAAAAACAGAGGTTTGCATGTTTGAACGCCACCAAGGCGGCGATGAAGCCATTTTGGTCTGCTTGGATTTTGGCGAAGCAGATTACCGAGATGGTGTCGATGAATTTGTAGAGTTGGTCAAATCAGCGGGCGTGACGCCGCTGCATATTATCGAAGGTAAACGCCAGCGGCCGGACCCGGCCTATTTTGCGGGCTCAGGCAAGGCCGATGAAATTGCCTTGGCCGTGGCGCAGTATCAGGCCTCGCTGGTGATCTTTAATCATCAGCTCTCGCCAGCCCAAGAGCGGAATCTGGAAAAAAAGGTGCAAGCGCGGGTGCTTGATCGCACGACCTTGATTCTGGATATTTTTGCCCAGCGTGCGCGTACCGCCGAGGGCAAGCTGCAGGTTGAGCTGGCGCAGTTGGCGCATATCCAAACCCGTTTGATCCGTGGTTGGACGCACTTAGAGCGGCAAAAGGGCGGTGTTGGTTTGCGCGGGCCGGGTGAAACCCAGTTGGAAACTGACCGCCGTTTGATCGGAGTGCGCGTAAAACGCCTGAAAGATCAATTAGCTACCGTGCAAAAACAGCGGACGACTCAACGCAAATCACGCGAGCGCAATCGGCAATTTACGGTTTCGATTGTCGGGTATACCAATGCTGGAAAATCCACTTTATTTAATGCGCTGACCAAAGCCAAAATTTATGCGGCCGATCAGTTATTTGCTACGCTAGATACCACTAGCCGCAAGCTCTTTTTGGATAATGAACATTCGGTGGTTTTGTCGGATACGGTCGGGTTTATTCGCCAATTGCCGCACACGCTCGTGGCGGCATTTCGCGCTACGCTGGAAGAAACCATCAATGCGGATTTGCTACTGCACGTGGTGGATATCAATCATCCAATGCGTGAATTACAAATTAGCGAAGTGAATAAAGTGCTGGCCGAAATCGGTGCGGAACATATTCCACAAATCATGGTCTTCAACAAGATTGACCTGAAAGCACTGCCGCCTGAATTGGGGCGGGATGAGTATGATAAAATTCAATCGGTCAAATTAAGCGCCATGCAAGGGCAGGGGCTTGATTTGCTGCGTACTGCCTTGATTGAAGCCATGAGCCAGTCAGAAAAGGAAGAATAAATGAGTCAAAACGATCCGCAATGGGGTGGTGGCCGTCCTGGGAATAATGGCGGGCCACCTGGAGTGGAAGAAATCCTGCGCTCCTTGAGCGATAAGGTAAATCGCCTGCTGGGTGGCAAAGGTAACGGTAACGCCAATGGTCAAGCGCCTTACGGTAGCCAGCCTAGCAAAGGTGGCTCAGCCGGCTTGATCTTGGTGGGCGGCGCCTTACTGGCGCTGTGGCTGGGTTCGGGTGTGTATGTGGTAGATGAGCGGGAAAACGCGGTCATCACCCGTTTTGGTAAATATGTCCAAACCGTTGAAAGTGCCGGTTTGAAATGGCATATGCCCTATCCAATTGAGCAGCGCCAGATTGTGAATGTGACTGAGCTGCGCAGCCTAGAGGTCGGTGTTCGTGCCGAAGGGGCGGGCAATGATGAAAGCACCATGCTCACCGGCGACCAGAACATCATTGAAGTGCAGCTGGAGGTGCAATACAACCTCAATTCTGCCCGCGATTTTCTGTTTAACAACCGCTTCAAAGATGGCGATGGCCGTGATGTGGTGAAACAGGCGGCTGAAACAGCGATTCGCGAAGTGGTCGGTAAAAATAAAGTCGACTATGTGCTCAATGAAGGCCGCGGCAAGATTGGTGAAGACACCAAAGAAATCATCCAAGATCTGCTGACCAAATATGGCACCGGCATTTCGATTTCTCGGGTGAATATTTCTGATGTGCAGCCACCTGAGCAAGTTCAGGCGGCTTTTAGCGATGCGGTGAAAGCACGGCAAGATCGGGCTCGCTTGATCAATGAAGGTACGGCCTATGCCAACGATGTGGTGCCTAAAGCCAGCGGTATGGCTGCGCGCTTGAAAGAAGAGGCGCTGGGTTATCGCGAGCAAGTGGTATCCCGCGCCGAGGGTGATGCCTCACGCTTCCGCCAGATTGCCGCCGAATATGCCAAAGCACCGCAAGTGACGCGCGATCGGATGTATCTCGATGCCATGCAGACCATGTACCAGAACACCACCAAGGTGCTGGTGGATCAAAAAGGTAGCGGCAATCTCTTGTATCTGCCGCTGGATAAGCTGATGCAGATGAATGCAAACAGCAATGGTGGCGAAGTAGCGCCAGCGGCGAAAGCGGCTGATCCTGTCGCCCCCGTTCCCGCCGCAGAAACCGCCCCTGCTAAGCAGCGCGGCGACCGTGACGGCCGCTAAGGAGTGATCATGAACAAAATTATGCCGGTAATCGGAGCTTTATTTGTCGCGTTGTTCATTTTCTCAACGACGTTTTTTACTGTAGATCAGCGCCAATATGCGATCGTCTTCCAGTTCTCGGAAGCGGTTCGGGTGATTAAAGATCCAGGTTTCCATTTCAAAGTGCCGTTGCTGCAAGATGTGCGCTACTTTGATAAACGGATTCAGACCATCGATGAAGAGAGCCCGGCGCGGATTCAAACCATCGAAAAGATGAACGTGAAAGCCGATAGCTTTATCAAATACCAGATCGTGGATGTCGAGAAATACTACAAAGCGGTCGGGGTGGATCAGCGGAAAGGTGTTGATCGTCTGCGCAATACCGTGAACAACATGCTGCGCGATGAATTCGGTAAGCGCACGGTTCAAGACGTGATCTCGGGTCAGCGTGATGAAGTGATGGATTACGTGCGCAAAGTAGCGGATGCCGATGCAGCGCGCATCGGGGTGCGGGTACTGGATGTACGCATCAAACGCGTTGAGCTGGAAGACAGCACGCTCAACTCGGTATACGAGCGCATGCAGTCCGAGCGTAAAGCGGTGGCCAGCCAATTGCGCGCCGAAGGTAGCGCCGCGGCCGAGAAAATCAAAGCCGATGCGGATAAACAGCGCGAAGTGATTCTGGCAGCAGCGTATAATCAGGCGCAGCAAATGAAAGGTGAGGGCGATGCCAAAGCCGCCGGTATTTATGCCGAAGCGTATGGCAAAAACCCAGAGTTCTACGCCTTCTATAAGAGCCTTGACGCTTACAAGCAAAGTTTTGCCAAGAAGAGCGATGTGCTGGTGGTTGACCCTAGTGCCGACTTCTTCAAATACATGAAGAATCCGCGCGCTGGCGGCGCCAAATGAGTGAAACGCTCTGGCTTGGCTTGGGGTTGATGCTGGTGTTTGAAGGCATCATGCCCTTTACCCTGCCGCATGTTTGGCGTGCTACCTTGCGCCGGATGGCTGAGCTTACTGACGGACAGATACGCCTGATCGGTTTCTGTTCGCTGATAGCAGGTTTGTTGATTTCGCTGGCGGCCAAATAACCCCTCGGGGGTATTGCCGTCAATCATCTAAATGACGCCCACACCGGGGTATACCCCGGGTGGGCATTTGGTTTGTATAGACAATGCGTAATTGGATCCTCCCCGAATATATCTCCGATGTCCTGCCTAGCGAAGCGCGCCAGATCGAAAGCATGCGTCGCCGCCTGCTCGATCAGTTTGCGCTGTACGGCTATGAGCAGGTTGAGCCGCCGCTGGTGGAATATGTGGAATCGTTGCTCACCCAGCACGATGCCGCGCTGGATCTGAAGACCTTCAAGCTGGTGGACGAGCTAAGCGGACGGCAAATGGGTTTGCGTGCTGACATCACCCCGCAGGTGGCGCGGATCGACTCGCATATCCTCAATCGCGAAGGCGTGGCGCGCCTGTGCTATGCCGGCTCGGTCGTGTGTACTCGCCCGGATGGCCTGCTTTCTACCCGCCAGCCGCGCCAGATCGGTGCCGAATTGTATGGCTGTGCGGATATCGCCGCCGATGTGGAAGTAATCGAGCTGATGTTTGCCAGTCTGCAAGAGGCAGGGGTGAGCGATCTCACGCTGGAAGTGGGCCACATTGGCCTCTTTAACGCGCTGGCCGATGCGGCCGGTTGGCAAGGCGAAATTCGTCAGGCGGCTTTTAATGCTCTGCAACAAAAAGACCAACCTACGCTGACCGAGTTGGCGGCGAATCTGCCGGCTGATTTACGCGCCGGCCTGCTGGCGCTGCCCAATTGCTATGGCGATAGCAGTGCGCTGACTCAAGCTGCGGCCCAGTTGCCAGCGCTGCCGGACATTCAGGCGGCTTTGGCGACGTTGCAGCAGCTGTACGCGGCGCTGGCTGCGCGCGGTTTGGCGGTGCGTTTTGATCTGGCCGAATTGCCTGGTAGCTACTATCACACCGGGCTGGTGTTTAATGCCTATGCTAAAGGCTTTACCAATGCCGTAGCGCGCGGTGGCCGCTATGACAGCGTGGGCGAGAAATTTGGCCGTTCGCGCCCTGCGACCGGTTTTAGTATCGATTTGCGTGGTTTAACCCGTCTGCCATTCCCGGCACGGCGCCCCGGGATCTTGGCCCCACAAGGGGAAGACCCGGCTTTGCTGGCGAAGATTCGCCAACTGCGGGAAGCCGGCGAGATCGTGATTGTTGACTTGGGTGTGCTGAGCACCGAGGTCGATGTCGACCGCACCCTGCAGCAAAAAGAGGGTGTTTGGCAAGTGCTAAGCCTGTAAAAAATAAGCCGTTTTTACAAAAAAAACGCTGGCTCAAACAGCGTTTTGACGTTAAAGTTCCGTCGCAACGTTACCGCTGTAATGTTGCCAAATTATTTTGTGTTTTATGCATCGAGGTTTGGGAATGAGCAGAAATGTAGTCGTTATCGGTACCCAGTGGGGTGACGAGGGTAAGGGCAAGATTGTTGACTGGCTGACCGATCACGCTCAAGGCGTGGTTCGCTTTCAAGGCGGTCACAACGCCGGCCACACCCTGGTCGTTGGCGGCAAAAAAACTGTTCTGCGTCTGATTCCATCGGGCATTTTGCACGCAGGTAAAGCTTGCTTTATCGGTAACGGTGTTGTGATTTCACCAGAAGCGCTGCTCAAAGAAATCGACGAGCTGAATGCGGCCGGGATCGATGTGGCTAGCCGCCTGCGCATTTCTGAAGCGTGTCCGCTGATTCTGCCATACCACATCGCGCTGGATCAGGCTCGCGAAGCCGCCAAAGGCGACAAGAAAATCGGCACCACCGGACGTGGTATCGGCCCAGCCTACGAAGACAAAGTGGCGCGTCGTTCGATCCGTCTGCAAGATCTGTATCACCCAGAGCGTTTCTCGGCCAAGCTGCTGGAAAACCTCGAATGGTATAACTTCCAGCTGGTCAATTACTTCAAAGCTGAGCCGGTTGAATTCCAGAAAGTATACGACGATGCGCTGGCCTATGCTGAGCGCATTAAACCGATGCTGGCCGACGTATCTCGCACACTGTACGACCTGAACAAAGCCGGCAAACCGCTGCTGTTTGAAGGCGCGCAAGGCACCTTGCTGGACATCGACCACGGCACTTACCCATTTGTGACTTCAAGCAACTGTGTGGCGGGTGCAGCGGCACCAGGCGCCGGCGTTGCCCCACAAATGCTGCAATATGTACTGGGTATTGTGAAGGCTTACACCACACGCGTAGGTTCGGGCCCATTCCCAACCGAACTGTTCTGCGATATTGGTGCCGGTCTGGCAAAACGCGGTAATGAGTTTGGCTCGGTGACGGGTCGTCCACGCCGCTGTGGCTGGTTTGATGCTGCGGCACTGAAACGCTCAATCCAGATCAACGGTGTATCCGGTCTGTGTGTCACCAAGCTTGATGTGATGGACGGTATCGAGACCATCAAACTGTGCGTGGGCTACAAAGTGAACGGCGTAGAGACCGACATTCTGCCTGTCGGCGCGGATGACATTGCTCTGTGCGAGCCAATCTACGAAGAAATGCCAGGCTGGAATGACAGCACCTTTGGCGTGAAAAAGTGGGAAGACCTCCCAGAAAATGCCCGCAAATACCTGCAACGGATCGCTGAAGTTTGTGAAGCGCCTATCGATATCATTTCTACCGGCCCAGACCGCGAAGAAACCATCGTACTGCGCCACCCATACAACGGCTAAGCACTCCTTGCTAAGAAAAAACCCGCCAATTGGCGGGTTTTTTATTGCCTAGTGCGTCGGCGAGTGGATTAAGCAAAAAAGCAGCAATCAAACTTAAAGCGTTGGCTTTCTAGTCGGGGTATTGCCCGCCAAGCAAATAAATACCTAGCTTGGCAGGCTATACCCTTATTTTTTCTTCTTGGCGGTTTTCGTGGCCGCTTTCTTGCTGCTGGATTTGTTGGCTTTGCTCACCGCTTTGGTGTTGCCCTTATTGCGGCTGGCGCTGGCTTTGCCTTTGCGTGTATTGCTAGGCTGTTCGGCGCTGCTGCGCGGCGAACATTGCATCACCGTTTTGCGTTTTTTGCCTTTGCCGGTGGTGATTTTGGTGCAGCGCTGCTGGCTGCTGCGGGCTTCGTCGTTGCGGGCAGAACTGCTGGTGGCATTGGTGGCCGCTTTGCTGCTGGCGCTGTTGGGGGCCGCCGCAAAGAGGGCATTTACATTCAGGCCTTTGCCGCCGCCATCTGCAATGCGGCGCGCGCCATTAAAGCGAGTTTGCCAGTAGCTCAGATTCATATTGGCTACTTCGATATTGCGGCCTTTGCGCGGAGCATGAATAAAGCGATTGTCGCCCAGATAAATCCCCACATGCGAGAACGTACGCCCCAGCGTATTAAAGAACACCAAGTCGCCCGGTTTAAGCTCATCTTTATCGATGGTTTGCCCGGTTTGCGACATGCCCAGCGCAGTGCGGGGCAGGGTGATGTTCATTGAGTTTTGAAAGACGTATTTGATAAACCCCGAACAATCAAGCCCAGACTCGGGCGAATTGCCGCCCCAGGTGTATTTCACCCCGATTAAGCTCATGGCGGATAGCAGCAAATCTTGGGCCGGGGTGTAATCCGTGCCTTTGGGCATGACATTACTGCTGGATTTGGCTTTGCGAGGTTTGGGGTTGGCCGGGCTGCCAGGTTCGGCATCGTCCAGATTGAGGGATTCGGCGTTTTTAAGTACCGGCGGCGTGCTGTCGCCCAGTGGCATGTCTTGGTCGGCTAGCGCCCATGGGCTAGCGGCTGCGCAGACTGTAGCGAGAATGATGATCCATTTCATGGGCAAGAACTTTACGGGTGTGGAAAACGGCTGTAAAGCCTAAAATTCAAATTTCGGCCTGCTGCCCTTTGGGACTGACTCGATGTTGAAAGAAACGTTCACGGTGATGCGTGATTTACCGCGTGTGCGCGAGATTATCGCGATTTTGATGCGGCATGGCTTGGGTAATTTGGTACAGCGTTTGGGCTTGGCAAAGGGCATTGAACGTGCTGGCGATTTGCTGCATTGGCCAGGCGATCATGAGATCGAGCAGTTGGCCCCCGCCGTGCGGGTGCGCAAGGCGCTGGAGCAGCTTGGCCCAACGTTTATCAAGCTAGGGCAGGTGCTAGCTACGCGGGTTGATATGTTCGAGCCGGAGTGGATTGCCGAGTTTGAAAAGCTGCAAAGTGATGTGCCGCCACTGCCGTTTGCCGAGCTATTACCCGAGCTGCAAGCCGCGCTGGGCGCAGACCCACACAGCCTGTTTATTGAGCTGGATCCACAGCCCATCGGCTCGGCTTCGATCGCGCAGGTGCATCGTGCGCGCCTCGCCGATGGCACCGAGGTGGTACTTAAAATCCGTCGCCCCAATATCACTGCCAAAATCGATGCCGATTTGCGGATTTTGCGGCATATCGCCTCGCTGGCGGTATTTGAGTTTCCGGATTTACGCCGCTATCAGCCGGTGCGAATGGTGGATGAATTTGCCAAATCACTGCATCGCGAGCTCAATCTCTCGATTGAGGCGCGGCATTTAGAGCGCTTTACCACCAATTTTGCTGGCCACGATGAAATCGTGATCCCGAAAATCTGGTGGGAATGGACTTCCGAGCGGCTGATTGTCCAGGAGTACATTGCCGGCGTGTCGGGCAATGATCTGGCCGGTGTCGATGCCGCTGGTCTGGATCGGAAATTATTGGCCGCGCGCGGGGCCGATGCGGTCTTGAAAATGGTATTGATTGATGGTTATTTTCACGCCGACCCACACCCCGGCAATGTGAAATATCTGCCCGATAGCCGGATCGCCTTTCTGGATTTTGGCATGGTGGGGCGACTACCGCACCCACGCCGCGATCACATTGTTGATCTATTGGCTGCGCTCGCCCAGCGCGATGAGCATGGCATTTTGAATGTACTGCTGGAATGGACCGGCGACACGGTGGTGGATGAAGACAAGCTGGCGGCCGATATTGCCGACTTTATGTTCAACTACGAAAATCTTTCGCTTAAAGACATTCAGTTTGGCCATCTCTTGAATGATGTGGCGATGATTATGCGCGAGCATGAGATTACGCTCCCATCGGATCTCACGCTGCTGTTTAAGGCGCTGATCACGCTGGAAGGCTTGGGCCGCCAGCTCGATCCGCAATTTCAGATGGTGCCGCATCTCACCCCGTTTGTGCGCGAAGTGATTATGGCGCGCTATAACCCGAAAACGCTGTTTAAACGGGGCAAAGAGAATCTATTTGAAGCGTTTTCAATTGTCTCGGGCCTGCCGCGCGATATTGGCAAGCTGATCAAACAGGCGCGGCGGGGCAATCTGCGCATCGATCTGGATTTAAAACGGCTGGATAACTTTGGTAGTCAGTTGGCCAAAAGTGCCAATCGGCTCACCATGGGCATTGTGACCGGCGCGCTGATTATTGGCTCATCCATCGCCATGACCATCAAAGTGGGGCCGACGATTTTCGGTATGCCGCTGCTGGGTTTCCTGGGCTTTGTGCTCGCACTGATTAATGCCATCTGGCTGATGTTTGCGATCTGGATTTCCAGCAAGAGTGAAAGCTAGGCTTTAGCACTCACTGCTGTGCCCCTTTGGTGCGGGTGTTGCATGATTCTTGAGCGGCGCAATCAGGGCCTGCCACTGCGCTAGTTTGGCTGCTAGTGGCAGGGTATAGGCTGGGCTGCTTGATGGCGCAACGCTGCTAGCGAGATACATCGGGATGTATCTTTGGCCGTGCTTGGCTGCGGCTTGCCCGTTAAATACCACCAGTTGCAACTGCGGCAGCTGGGCGATCAATTCGGCCAGCGGGTTGGGGTTAATTTCTCGCAATGCGCTATCGAGGCTGCCGCGGCGCTGGGCTTGTGCGACCACATCCCACAGCGCAATCCCTGCGGCTTGCAGGGCGGCGTAACGGGCCGGGAAGGGTTGTTCGTGCAAGGGCTGGCCCAAAAGGGCGCTCATGATCGGCCAGAAGGCATTGCGCGGGTGGGCGTAGTATTCACCTGCCGCCAGCGAAGCATCGCCCGGCAGGCTGCCCAAGATCAGAATACGGGCATCGGCCCGCCAGATCGGCGCAAAACTGCTTTTACTGCTCACGATTGCTGTAGGAGCGCTGCGCCATCAAAGCCGAGGCGTAAATTGCCCCAATGCCGGCCACCAATAAAGATGGGTACATCCAGCTCGGTCATGGTTTCGCCGGTGTCCCGCACATAGGTTTGCAACAAGAAGCGTTCGGTATTCTGCGCGGCGCGCAGGCCCGCCGGGTCGTTGAAAATGCGGCGATCGCGGCTGTTAACCAGATCTTGGGCCGGATCACCACTGAGTGGTTTGGAATACCAGCTATTGTGGGTGGGGCCATAGCCGCGGTTATCGACGGCTAAGGCAAACTTACCCCCCGTTGCCGTGCGCACTAAATCATCATAAATCGGTTGAATTTCATTCACGAAATACTGGCTGTAGCTCGTGGTGTATTTTGGTGGCTTGGTGTCGGCCACGGGCTGATAGCGCTGATCAAAAACATCAATCCCGCGCTGTTGCAAAGCGGTAATTTTCTCGGCCACGCGGTCGCGGTAGCGCAGGCATAAGCGGATAGCGCTATCGAGCGCGCCTTGCCCAATCACAAAGCGACCCACCATGCTTTGTACGTTTTCCGAGGCTTTGGCCACATCTTGTGAAGACACCGCCGAGTGCTGCATTTTTTCGTTCACCATCAAGGTGAGCTGGTGAATTTCGCTGACATTGGTATTGACCAAGTGATTAGCCGTGCTGAATTCCTCTAGGGTGGCGGCAATCCCGCCCAGGGCCTGCGAGGTGTTTTCAAAGTCGTGCACCATACTGGCAAATTGGGCGGAGGCTTTTTCCACGACTTCGCGGGTGCGATTGGCGTCGGCAGTAATTAGGTGAGTTTCTTCTAGGGTTTCGGAAACCTGAGCCAGCATATTGTCGATGTCGTGCGAAATCTCATCGGTAGCCACACCTACTTTTTCGGCCAGCTTGCGTACTTCATCGGCCACCACCGCAAAGCCACGCCCTTGCTCGCCAGCGCGTGCGGCTTCGATTGCGGCATTCAGTGCCAGTAAATTGGTTTGACCGGCGATTTCCTTGATCAGGTCGACAATGGTCTTGATGCTGGCCGAGCGCTTATTCAGGCCATCTACGGTTTGGTTAAAATTGCCGATCTTGCTGTTAATCGCGCTAATGCGCTGCACGACGTCTTGTAATTCTGAAAATGAGGCGTGCGCCAGTTCTAAATTAGTGGCCGTGGTGTGGGCAATTTCGCCGGTTTGTTCGGTGACGTGGCTAATGCCGGCGGTGGTGCTGGCGCTGGCTTCAACAATACGTTGGGCTAGTTTGTCTTGCTGCTCGGTGGCCAGCGCCGAATCCCGGATGTGTTTTTGTGATTTGGCGGCTTCCAGTGCCATGCTGATGGTCATATTCTGGACAGTGGCGATGATTTCGCGCTGTTTGCCCAGAAAACGATTGCAGGTGTTGGCTAGCTGGCTGATTTCGTCGGTGTAGGGCGATGGAATATTCTGTGATAGGTCGCCATCATGATTGGCCGCGTCGGCAAATACGGCCTCGATCAGACGCACCGGTTTGGTGATCCAGAAATGAAAATACGTAATCTCGATCACGCACAGGAGAGCCGCACCCATCAGTGCGAGCCAGCCATAAGTAATCAGCGAATCCACGACCTGCAGTACGCTTTGCTGCTGGGCCGCGGGTAAGGCGGACAGCGCGGTAGCAAGTTCGCTGCGCGCGCTGTATAGCAGGATTAAAATCAGCAGGGGAAAACAGCCCAACAGGGCAATGAAGGCAAATTTTCGTGCCAGTGTCGGGATGAAATTCTTCTCGAACGCCCGATGAAAGTCCGCAATCCAGGCCATGAGAGTGGATTCCTGTTTTTATATTTTTATTTGTAAGGCGTGTTGCTACTAATGCAAGGGCTTTAGTGATCAAAGGCCAGCTGCAAGTCATCCAGAGAAAGATGCCATTTTTTCAGCATGCGGCTAAATACCGCCAGCTCGGCATCGTTGATTTCTTCGTCTGATTTGGCTAAATCAAGTGATAGCGCCGCCAGTTGTAGGCGTTTTTTCGGCTCGGTGACGGTGTCGAGCAGCTCATCAATGCGCTCTTTATCAACCAGATGCACGGTGCCGTTTTCATCGGCTTCATCGCCGATGTCGTTACAGTAATCCTGCAGCACCTGAATAAAGCCTTTGCGTGAAATGCCCAGTACGTCATACACATGCAGATGTTCCAGCTCATCGATTTCTTCCGGATCGAAATTGCCGTCACAGATCATTTGCAATACCAGAATGCGGGCCATCGCTTCTGGGCTATTGATTGCGTATTTTTTCATGGTGTTATCCCTCGTGGTTCCAGTGCCGTGCGCAGTGGCGTTGGTAAACTACTTATTTTTCTGCGCTGATAATCAAAGGCAGCCATGCCGGTTCTAGCCTGGGCAATCGGGCGGCCTTCTTGGGTTACATCGTAATAAAGATCAAAGCTGGCGCGCCCAACTTCGGCGCAACCTAGGGCAATTTGCAGCGATTGCCCGTGAAATACTTCCTGGCGAAAACAAATGGCGACATCGGTCATGATTAAGCCCTTGCCACCTACATCCAGCTCATCGGCAAAACCCAATTGCTTGAGCCATTGCAGTCTGGCTTCGTGCAATAACGCCAGTAATGCGTCGTTGCTCAGATGCCCACCGTAATTGATGTCGCGAATACGAATTGTCAGCTCGGTGAAAAACAAATCGCATGTGGGTAAGCTTAGTTCAAATCGCGCCATCGGGGAAAAATAAGTACTTTCTAAAGTATCTGGTGTTGCAGTGTATGCGCAGGCGAAAACGGCTGGCAATACCGGCATTTCCCATCTGTTGCATCATTGGGCTGCTAGACTGAACGTACAGGAAATTTCTTGCTGGGGAGACCAATCATGTATACCCGAATTTTTGTCCCGATCGATCATAGCGAAACCAGTGATGCGGCGCTGACCGAGGCTTGCCGCCTCGCCAGTGAGCAGCATGCCACTTTGCGCCTGATTCATGTGATCGATCTGGCGCAATTTGCCTGGAGCGCCAATGAATTTCTGGATGTGCCGCAATTGCAGTCTTCGCTCAAAGAAAGTGGCGAGCATTTACTGCTTGACCGGGCAGCACAGGTACGGGCGCAGGGGCTTGAGGTGGAAACTGCGCTGCTGGAAATCTGGGGTGGCCAAATTGCCAAGGCCATTGTGGAGGATGCGGTACAATGGCAGGCTGATTTGCTAGTGATGGGCACGCACGGTTATGGTGGCCTCACGCATTTATTGCTGGGTAGTGTGGCCGAAGGTGTGATGCGCTATACCACCAAGCCGGTGCTGCTGGTGCGCGCGCCGCAAAACGCTGTTTAAACGAGTTCTGCATGTCGATTGAAATCAAAGCCCCTTTGTCGGTTACTGACCACCGTCGTGATATTACCGGAATGCGCTATGTGTATCCGGTGGTCTCGCGGCGAGCGGGTGGGGTTTCAATTGGTATTAATCTCAACCCCAATAATGCCTGTAATTGGGCTTGTGTGTATTGTCAGGTGCCCGATCTGCAGCGGGGGTCAGCGCCGGCGATTGATCTGGGCATGCTGGAGGCCGAGCTGACGGCATTGCTGCATGAGGTTGTGCATGGCGATTTCATGCAGTCGGCGGTGCCGGCTGAGGCGCGGCGACTGAATGACATTGCTTTCTCGGGCAATGGCGAGCCAACCACCGCGGCTGAGTTTTTATCGGTGATGGAGCTGGTGGCTGAAGTGCGAGCGCAATTTGCGCTAGATATTAAGACCGTACTGATTACCAACGGCAGTCAGCTGGATAAGGAGCCGGTGCAGGCCGGGATCGCGCGCATGGCGCAATTGCAGGGGGAGGTCTGGTTTAAGCTTGATCGGGCGCCCGAAGATGGTTTTGCCTTTGTAAACCAGATTAATTTGCGCGCCAGTCAGGTTGAGCGGCGCCTACGCGCAGCCGCTACCCTGTGCCCGAGCTGGATACAGACCTGTATGTTTGCGATGGATGGTCAGCTGCCAAGCGAGGCTGAGCTGGTAGCCTACTTGGCGTTTTTGCAGCGACAGTTGGCGGCCGGGGTGCCATTGGCTGGCGTGCTGCTGTATGGGCTGGCGCGGCCTTCACTGCAGCCAGCTGCGCCGCGCTTAAGTGCTGCGCCGGCAGGCTGGATGCAAGACCTTGCGACGCGTATTGAGGCGCTGGGTTTGCCGGTAAAACTCAGCGCTTGATTTGCTGCGGCTTATTCGCCGACCTGGGCGGATTTGCGAATCAGATCTTGCAGCAGGTTTGGCTGTTGCTCGCGCAGATAATTCAGCGCCTGAATTTCTTCTTTGCGCAGGGCGGCCAGATCAATCCCTTCTACATGGACGACGCGCAGTAGTTCACGCACGGGCTTGGGCATGGCGCGGCCGCTTTCATAGCGTGAGCCCCCACTTTGCGTCACGCCGATCTGACTCCAGAAGTCCTGTTGATTCATGCCAAGTTGTTTACGGATCTGTTTGGGATTCAGGGTGGTTGTCATGGTGTTCTCCTTAATGATGAGGCCAACGATTCCTCTATGCCGCATTGATAAATGTTGATGTCATCTTAAGAATTTTGACTCTGTGAGGCACGGCACTTTTGCAACTGCCCAGTGTTGAATATTGCCGAACTTAAAATGGAACTAAATCAAGGGCTAATCAGCGAATGCTAATTTGTTTGGCATATTGCGTCAAATCCCTATTGCGCTGGGTGATGTTTTTGTGCATATGACTTTGTCATTGCATTTCGGGTGATGTATTAGCCTGAGGGTTAGGCTAATACATCTTTGTGGTGCGATACGGGGAGGGGGTATTATTTAAGCTGCAAGCTGAAATCAGGCCTTTCGCTGCTAATCTCGTGCAGTAGATTTTCTATGGCTGACAGTTCATGTGGGCTGAGGTGCTGGCGCGCTTGGGTAAAATCCGGCCAATTGAGCTGCACCGGGCCGGCAAGATTGTTGGCGAGCAAGTCGTATAAGCCATCCAGATTGTGGCCAAAGGCCTCGTCGGCCGGGATTTGCGCGCCAATCTGTTGATAGAGCTCCGCAAGTGAATGCACATGGCAGAGGGTTAGCGTGGTGTGGCTTGGCATGCGGGCACCTCGGTAAAGGTCTGGTAATGATCAATGGTAATAAAGCGCGGGCCGTTGCCTTGGTAAACCAAGCGTTTGGCATTGCGCTTTTGGCCGTGGTAATCCAGGTCGGCCTCTTGGTAGCGCCCACTTGGTAGGCGTTGCTCGCGGTTGCCAAAGCGATCGCCGCCAATCGATTTGCCAGGTAGAACATCCCACAGGCTGCGGCCCGGCTGCCAGCCGGCCGCCTGGGCCTCGCGTTTGTTCACAAATTTGGGCGGCAGGCTTTGCGTTAGCGCGAGGCTAGTGAAGACTTCGTTGAGTTCTTGCGCATTGAGCTGGTGGCTGCGGGCAAATTGCTGCGCCAATTGGCTGCAGCTTGGCGTGGCGGCGCTAGCCCAGGTGCTTAGGCTCAGGCCGGCGATGGTCAGAAGAGTCAATAAGCGCGGCATAGGTTGGCTCGGGATTGGGGTGGGGTCATTATGCGCTGAATTGCTGGCTGGCGCAGAGGGATGAAGCCCTGAGATGGCGCGGCTTGGTTGTCGCAATACAGGGATTCCGCTACTATCAGGGGTTTCCCGATTGTCCCGATTGGCGATCCCTGCTATGGCAAAAACCCTGTACGACAAACTTTGGCAATCGCACGTGGTCCGCGAAGAAGCGGACGGCACTTGCCTGATCTATATCGACCGTCATCTGGTGCATGAAGTGACGAGCCCGCAAGCCTTTGAAGGGCTGAAACTGGCTGGTCGCCAACCATGGCGTAAAACCTCGGTGGTGGCCACGGCCGACCACAACACCCCCACCAATGAGTGGGACAAAGGCATTCAAGACCCGATTTCGCGCCTGCAGGTGGAAACGCTGGATGCCAATATCAAAGAATTTGGCGCGCTGGCGTATTTCCCATTTAAAGATCAGCGCCAGGGTATCGTGCATGTGGTTGGCCCGGAAAACGGCGCTACGCTGCCGGGTATGACTGTGGTGTGTGGCGATAGCCATACCTCAACTCATGGTGCTTTTGCGGCGCTGGCGCACGGTATCGGTACTTCCGAAGTTGAGCACGTACTGGCTACGCAAACGTTGGTTGCCAAAAAATCGAAATCCATGCTGGTCCGCGTGGATGGCCAACTGGGCTTTGGTGTAACTGCCAAGGACGTGGCGCTGGCGATTATCGGCAAAATCGGTACCGCTGGCGGTACGGGCTATGCGATTGAATTTGGTGGCGATGCCATTCGCAGCTTGAGCATGGAAGGGCGAATGACCCTGTGCAATATGGCTATCGAAGGTGGCGCGCGTGCGGGCATGGTCGCGGTGGATGATAAA
Source organism: uncultured Chitinibacter sp. (assembly GCF_945957625.1). Lineage (NCBI taxonomy): Bacteria > Pseudomonadati > Pseudomonadota > Betaproteobacteria > Neisseriales > Chitinibacteraceae > Chitinibacter > uncultured Chitinibacter sp. The sequence continues at coordinate 34,484 of NZ_CAMFLP010000003.1, read as the reverse complement.
ACCATCGATTACCTGCAAGGCCGCCCATTCTCGCCAAACGCAGAGCAATGGGATGCCGCAGTCGCTTACTGGCGTACGCTGGTGTCTGATGAAGGTGCTGAGTTTGATACCGTCGTCACGCTGCGTGCGGAAGAAATCGAGCCGCAAGTCACTTGGGGTACCTCACCCGAGCAAGTGCTGGGCATTTCCGGCAAAGTGCCCAATCCAGCCGCCGAGAGCGATCCGGTGAAAAAAGGCAGCTATGAGCGCGCCTTGCAATATATGGGTTTGACCGCGGATACCCCGCTGGCGCAAATCGCCATTGATAAAGTCTTTATCGGCTCCTGTACCAACAGCCGGATCGAAGATTTGCGCGCAGCTGCGAGTGTCGTCAAAGGCAAGAAAAAGGCAGCTTCGGTCAAGCAAGTATTGATCGTGCCAGGTTCGGGCTTGGTAAAAGCCCAAGCCGAAGCTGAAGGCCTGCATCAGATCTTTATCGAGGCCGGGTTTGAATGGCGTGAGCCGGGCTGTTCGATGTGTCTGGCCATGAATGCCGATCGTTTGTCACCTGGTGAGCGTTGCGCTTCGACTTCAAACCGCAACTTTGAAGGGCGGCAAGGTCAGGGCGGGCGTACGCATCTGGTGAGCCCAGAAATGGCCGCCGCCGCCGCGATTGCCGGTCATTTTGTTGATGTACGAACTTTTGCCTAAGGAGTGCGCATGCGTGTCATTTTGTTCGGTGTGTTACTGCTGAGTCTGACCGCGTGTAACACCATTTCCGGAATCGGCAAAGACATTAAAAAAGGTGGCGAAGCCATCGAAAAGGCAGCGAAATGAAACCGTTTACTCAACTGGATGGGCTGGTGTGCGCGATGGATCGTGCCAACGTCGACACCGATGCCATTATCCCTAAGCAATTTTTGAAATCGATCAAACGTTCAGGCTTTGGCCCGAATCTGTTTGATGAATGGCGCTATCTGGATCACGGCGAGCCGGGTATGGATAACAGCCAGCGTCCGCTCAATCCGGATTTCGAGCTCAATCTGCCACGCAATCAAGGCGCGCAAGTCTTGTTGGCGCGTGATAACTTTGGCTGTGGTAGTTCGCGTGAGCACGCGCCATGGGCGATTGAAGATTTCGGCTTTCGCGCACTGATTGCGCCAAGCTTTGCCGATATTTTCTTTAATAACTGTTTCAAAAATGGTCTGCTGCCGATTGTGCAGCCTGCGGCCGTGGTTGATCAGTTGTTCCGTGAAGCGGCCAGCGAAGGTTATCGCTTAAAGATTGATTTGCCAGCGCAAACCATCACTACCCCAAGCGGCGAGCAATTCAGTTTTGAAATCACCGAGCATCGCAAACATTGTTTGCTCAATGGTTTGGATGAAATCGGCCTGACTTTGGCGCATCGGGATGAAATCGCGGCTTTTGAAGCGCGGCGTAAAGCCGAGCAGCCGTGGCTGTTTGCCTAATTAATTGAGCCCCGACACAAATTTGGGGCTTAATTTTTAGACTTGATCAATAAATATGACCGGGTTTTATCGTATAGTTTCACGGTCAAATACACACTTGGAAAGTAAACCCATGATCCTGCATAAATTTAAAAATTCGAGCGATCTTGATCGTGCTGCTGCTGACCTGATCATTTCCATGGTACGTGCCAAGCCTAATGCAGTGCTGGGTATGGCCACCGGTGGTACTCCAGTTGGCCTGTACAAAGAAATCGTGAAAACCTACCAGGCAGGTCTAGTGAGCTTTGCTCAAGCTAAAACGTTCAATCTGGATGAATACGTGGGTCTGCCAGTGACTCACCCAGAAAGCTATCGCAATTTCATGCAGCGCAATCTGTTTGATCACATCGATATCAAAGCGGAAAACACCCATGTACCGAACGGCAATGCCGCCGATGTGGATGTAGAGTGCCGTGATTACGACCGCATGATGTTCGAGCAAGGCCCGGTTGATCTGCAATTGCTGGGTATTGGCCACAACGGCCACATCGGTTTTAACGAGCCAGATACGCAATTGTCACGCGGTACTTACAAAGTAACGCTGAAAGAAGAAACCCGCGAAGCCAACAAACGCTTCTTTGACAGCATTGATGATGTACCCACTCACGCCGTGACCATGGGTATGGGTTCGATCATGCAAGCCAAAGCAATTTTGCTGGTAGTGAAGGGCGCTGAAAAAGCTGCCATCCTGGATGCAACCCTGAATGGCCCGATCACCACGCAAGTGCCAGCTTCATTGCTGCAAACGCACCCACGCGTGATTGTGATGACTGATTGCGACGTTGATTACAAAGTATCGTTCTAAGCTGGCCTAGCCCAGTGAGCAAAGAGGGGCTTGCCCCTCTTTTTCACGTCGGCGGCAGTTTTTTTTTGCTAGGGGTATTGGGCTGTAAGCCAATCTAGATCAATACTGCAGACCTATACCCATTAGTATTTTGCATTGACACTCAACACCACGACGAGAGCATTATGAAAGTTCTGATTCTGCCCGGTGACGGCATTGGCCCCGAAATTGTTGCTCAGGCGAAAAAAGTCCTGCTGGCGCTGCAGCAAGATGGCCTGGCGCTGGAGCTGCAGGAAGCCCCATTGGGTGGCGCAGCTTATGATCAATACGGCGCGCCGTATCCAGAATTCACGCAAAAACTGGCGCGTGAAGCCGATGCGATTTTGCTCGGCGCCGTGGGTGGCCCACAGTACGACCAGCTGGAGCGCCCGCTGCGCCCAGAGCGTGGCTTGCTGGCCATCCGCAAAGATCTGAACTTGTTTGCCAATCTGCGCCCCGCGATTCTGTACCCGGAATTGGCCAATGCTTCCACGCTGAAGCCAGAAGTGGTGTCAGGCCTGGATATCCTGATTGTGCGCGAGCTGACCGGCGATATTTACTTCGGCCAGCCACGTGGTATTCGCACCAATGAAGCGGGCGAGCGTGAAGGCTTTAACACCATGCTGTACGCCGAAAGCGAAATCCGCCGCATCGGCCATGTGGCTTTCCAGGCGGCGCAAAAGCGCGGCAAACGCCTGTGCTCAGTGGATAAAGCCAATGTGCTGGAAACCACCGAATTCTGGAAAGAGATCATGACTGATCTAGCCAAGGAATATCCGGATGTCGAGCTGAGCCACATGCTGGTGGATAATGCCGCCATGCAGCTGGTGAAAGCGCCGAAGCAATTCGATGTGGTGGTCACCGGTAATATCTTTGGTGACATTTTGAGCGATGAAGCTTCTATGCTGACCGGCTCAATCGGCATGTTGCCAAGCGCCTCGCTCGACGCCAACAACAAAGGTCTGTACGAGCCAAGCCATGGCTCGGCGCCCGATATTGCTGGCAAAGACGTGGCCAACCCATTGGCGACGATTTTGTCGGTCGCGATGATGCTGCGCTACACCTTCAATAACGAAGCTGCCGCGCAACGCGTAGAAAACGCCGTGAAAAAAGTGCTGGCCCAAGGCCTGCGCACGGCCGATATCTATGAAGCGGGTACGACCAAAGTCGGCTGCTCGGCGATGGGTGATGCGGTGGTGGCGGCGCTGTAAGGTCGTGCGCCGTACCGTTTGTAAGCCAAAAAAGAGCCTTGCGGGGCTCTTTTTTACTGCACAGCGTATGCTAAAACTTGCCAGCACAGTTTGGGAGAACGCCATGAAAGCCGGTTTAGTGGTCCTTGGGGTCGTGGCCAGTGTCTGGATGAACACGGCGCACGCCGAAGACATCACGCTCACCTTGCAAGAATATCCGCCCTATATGGGCGATGCCTTGCCGCACAAAGGCTTGCTTACCCGCATTGTGGTAGCTGCATTTGCGCAGCAAAAAATCACCGCCAAACTGGTGGCGGTGCCGAATAAGCGTGCGATTGATGGGGTGCGCATGGGCTTGTATGAGGGCGGTTTTGGCTGGGCCAAAAACCCCGAGCGCGAAAAAGACCTGATCTACACCGACCCGATTTTGTCGCTGAGCATGGTGTTTTGCCAAAAGCGCGGGCGCGAAATCAGCTGGAAAAAACTGCCCGATCTTGCCACCTATCGCATCGGTATTACCTCGGGCAATTTTTACTCGGATGAATTTGATAATCTGGTGAAGGCCGGCGTATTAAAAGTAGACGCCAGCAATAGCGACGTGAGCAATCTGCGTAAACTCAATGCCGGTTATATCGATGTCTTGCCGATTGATGTCGAAGTTGGCCCCTATCTGATCGCGCAAAATCTGGGCGAAGACGAGCGCAAAAATATCGTGTGCCCGCCGCAAGCCTACTGGAGCGCGCCGCTGCATGTCGTGCTTGATCGCAAAAACCCCAAATCCCCGCGCTGGGCGACTGAATTTAATATTGGCCTGCGTAAATTGCTGGAAAGTGGCCAGCTCAATACCTTGCTCGATCAGGCGCGTAAAGACATTAATCAGGCCAAATAAGCGCCCACCCAGCCTGTGCCGCGCAAGGTGGGTAGGCTTGCGCCGCGATCAAAGGTAAAATACCTACTCACCGCACCGGCCAGCAGGTCGCGTGCGGTTGTTTTATTTGGATACCTGGAGTGAGTATATGTCTAAAGCCATTTCTGTTGCGCTCGTCGGTGCAGATACCCCCGCAGCTCAAACTGTTCTGGATGTATTGGGCGAAATGCCGATCCAGCTTGGCGCGCTGTACCCACTCGCCGATGACGAAGAAGCCGGCACGCTGGAGCTCAATCAGCAAGTGCTGCCTATTCTGGATCTGGAAACCTTTGATTTTGCCCATGTGGATGCGGCGCTGTTTGTGGGCGAGCCGGCGCTAGCCACCCGCTATGCGGCGCAAGCCGCCAGCGCGGGCGTGGCGGTGATTGATCTGACTGGTGGTGCTAATGCGCCGGTGGGCGCGGCCAGGCGCGGGCAAGTGGTGAGCCTGCCGCAAGTGGTGACCTCGATGATTACAGCCGCGCTGGATGCACTGAAAACCGCGGCAGCGCCTGAGTTTGTGGCGGCCAGCGCGCTGCTGTCGGCCTCGGGCGAAGGCAAAAACGCGATTGAAACGCTGTCGATGCAAACGCGGCAACTGTTTGCCCAGCAGGAAGTTGAGCTGGGTGGCTATCCCAAGCGCTTGGCCTTTAATCTGCTGCCGGTGACCGATGCTGAAGCCATCAACCGGGTGCAACAGGAAGTGGCGGCCGCAGGCCTGCCCTTGCATAGCCTGACCCTGACGCACGCGCCAGTGTTCTTCGGCCATGCCGTGAGCCTGAGCGTACGCCTGGCCCAGCCACAAACCCGCGCGCAAATCGAAGCCGCGCTGCAGGCCTCGCCAGCGCTGTTTTTCCTGCAAGTGGACGGCGCCGCCGGCATCGCTACCCCGCAAGATGCAATTGGCGCCGACAAAATCTGGGCGAATCAGCTGCAAGTATCGAACGATGGCCTGACGGTCACGCTGTGGCTGGTGGCCGATAATGCCCGCTTGCCAGCTCGCGCAGCAGCCTTGCTGCTGGCCCTGCTGTAATCCGGTGTATAACTCGTTCGCCTGAAAGCAAAAGCCCCGCACCGCGGGGCTTTTTGTTTTTGTGCTTGCACGCGCAGGATCGCACAGTTGCGACGGACAGAGGCCTTGCGAGCGCTAAGCTGCCTTAGCTGGTATGTTGCTCTAGGGTATAGCGCGCTCCGCCATCAATACCAAGGTGTTGCACCAGATACGGTAGGGAGGTTTGTAGTGATTCGGCCAGCGTCCACGGCGGGTTAAACACAAACATGCCACTGCCGTACATGCCAAAACCATCGGCGCGCGGGCTATGGACGGTGAGGGCCGCATGCAGCCAGCCTTTGGCCGGCAGTTTTTTCAGTTTATCCAGCATCTGCTTGACTTCAGGGCGCGAGAGCTCCGGATACCAGATCGCGTACACGCCGGTGGCAAAGCGCTCCAGCGCCAGCTTCATGGTGTCGACTACGCGCACATAATCGTGTTTGTCTTCGTACGGGGGGTCGATCAGCATCAGCGCGCGACGCGGCGGTGGTGGCAAAACGCCTTTGATGCTGGCAAAGCCATCGGCATGCTGCACCTGGGCCGCGCGCCCGGCGCTGGCAAAATTGTCGCTCAAGAGTTGCACATCGCTGCTGTGCAGCTCAAACAGCCGCAATTTATCGTCGCTGCGCTGCAAGGCCTGAGCCACATAGGGCGAGCCCGGATACAGCTGCAAACGCTCGCCCGGATTAAGTTCGCGCACGATCTCGACATAACGCTGTAGCGGCGCGGGCAGGTCTTGGCGTTGCCAGATACGGGCAATGCCGGTGTTGTACTCGGCGTTTTTGGTGGCGTAGCCTTCGGTCAGCGAATACACGCCGGCCCCGGCGTGGGTATCGATATACCACCACGGCTTGTCTTTCTGGTTTAGATAATCCAGCAGCAAGGTTTGAACGGCGTGTTTGAGCACATCGGCATGGTTGCCGGCGTGAAAGGCGTGGCGGTAACTGAGCATGGGGCACCTGCAGAACAATCGCCTATTTTAGCGCTAAACCGCAGTGCCCACCTAACTGCCTGCGCAGCGGCCATGCGCGCCAGTGTAGGTACAAGTGACATTCCCAGCGCAAAACCGCACCGCGCGGGCGCATTGTGCTTAGAATGGCTTATGGCTTTATCGTGAGGTAGGCATGGGCTGGTTGCTAATCGGGCTGAGTCTGTTGTGTTTGGCGCTGCTGGTGTACGCCTGGCGCGCCCGCCGCTTGCGTCGGCGCTATCAGGCGCTGGTGGATAGTATTCCCGATCTGGCGTGGGTCAAAGATCGCGAGGGACGCTTTGTGGTGGTGAACAAAGCCTTTTGCGATATCTGGCACATCGCCGATGCCCGCCAGCTGTTGGGGAAAGACGATTTTTTCCTTTCGCCGCCGCATCTGGCGCAGCGCTATCGCGAAGATGATTTGCGCATCGTGGAATCTGGCGAAGCAATCCGCCAGGAGCATCCGTTTGAGCATGTAGAAGACGGCCAGCGCTGGATGGAGCTGATCAAAGTACCGGTGCGCGAGGGGCGGCAGGTGATTGGCACAGCCGGCATTGCCCGCGATATCAGCGAGCGCAAACGTGCCCAAGAGCAGCTGCGCTGGCTGGCTGAACATGATCCGCTCACGCGGCTCTATAACCGCCATGCGCTGGAAAACCAGCTGGCCGAATGGGTACGCAGCGGGCTACCGTTTGCGCTGTGGTTGATCGATCTGGATCATTTCAAACGGATTAACGATGCGCTTGGCCACGCCGCGGGCGATGCCGCGCTGGTGCAAATTGGCGAGCGGCTGCAATCGATTAGCGAGCAGGTGTTTCGCCTGGGTGGCGACGAATTTGTCTTGCTGGCGCCGCAGGCGCAATTGGCCTTGATTGATGAAGCGCTGGGGCGCTTTTTGAGTGAGAGTATCCGGATTGAAGAGTTGGATTTTCCACTCGGATTCACCGCGGGGCGTGTCAGTTTTCCGGCCGATGGGCACAGCGGCGGGCAATTGCTCAAGCATGCCGATGTCGCGCTCTATCAGGGCAAGGCCGCCGGGCGTGGGCGGGTAAGCGGTTTTCAGGCCATCATGGCGCAAGACGCGGTGCGCCAATTGCAGCTCGAACGTGAATTGCGCCAGGCGCTGGAGCGTGGCGAATTTCGCCTCGTGTATCAGCCACAAGTGCGGCTGACAGATGGGCAGGTGACTGGTTTTGAAGCACTAATTCGCTGGTATCAGCCCTTGCGCGGCGAGATTAGCCCGCTGCAGTTTATTCCCTTTGCCGAGCAAACCGGCATTATCGCCGCGATTGGCGATTGGGCGCTGGAAGAAGCCATGGCGCAGCTGCAAAGCTGGGCGGCGGCTGGCCAGCCTTTACTGCCGGTGGCGGTGAATGTCTCGGCGCTGCAGTTAGCCCATGGCCGTTTTGCCGAAAGCGTGATCGCGCGCGTGCAGGCCTTACCGCCCGCTTTGCAGCCTTTATTGCAGCTGGAGCTGACCGAATCCACGCTGATGGACCAGCATGCCTGGCAAGCGCTGCAGCAGCTCACCGCGGCGGGGATCGCGATACATATGGATGATTTTGGTACCGGCTACTCGAACCTGGCGATGTTGTCGCGCCTTGCGCTCAGTAAGCTCAAGTTTGATCGCAGCCTGATCAAGAATATCCCCGACAATCAGGCCCAGCAGCAGGTATGCCGCGCCTTGCTTGATCTGGCGCGAGCGCTACAGCTTGAAGTCGTGGCCGAAGGGGTGGAAACGCCGGCCGAAGCCGACTGGCTGGCGGCGCAAGGGGTGGATTACGCTCAGGGCTACTGGTTTAGCCGGCCGCTGGAGGCTAATAAGGTGCCAGCCTATTTGCAGGCTGAAGGTATGTTGCTGTAGCTACTGATTTATATTGATTTTGGGGCGATACCTGCCTAGGTATTGCGCAGCGCCCGCTGCGGTGAGCGTACAAACAGGCCACCGAACACCCGCACACATAGATACACCCATTGCGCCAGCAGATACGACATGCCATCGGCTAAACACAGGCTGCGTAAAAGCTGATCGGCCTCGCGCCGGTGGGGCTTTGCCGCCAGCGCGCCTTCCCGAATTAACTGGTACAGCGCATCATGCACCAGCGAGCCGCGCACAATACTGGGTAAATCCGGCATCGGGCCGCTGGCGCCATCCCAGCTGTAATGCGCCGCAATGGCCAGTGTGCCATCTGGGTGCAGGCGCAGAAAGCCATTGCCCACCGCCTCTAGCGGGCGCAGCGGGGTGAGGAGCTGATAGGGGGTATCCAGCGTGTATTTATAGGTGCGCCGGCGGCGATAAAACGCCGGCATTACTGGCCCTGCCGTTCGGCAATGGCCTCGGCCCAATAATTGATATTGCTTTCGGTAATGGCCTGATAGTCATTGATAAAGCCTTGCAGCACATCGTCTTCAATGGCTTGCAATTCGGCGGTGAGGTAAATCAGCCGATCCCGTAGCGCACGCAGCTTCAGGTGAATGGTGTTGTTGCGCATCCAGTATTCTTCGATATTCAAAAAACTGGCAATCCCGCCCAATAACGTCATCAGCGCCCCCAATACCAAGGCGATATTTTTGGCATAGGGCGTCAGCCATGGCCATTCCAGCCCCAGCACCACGGTGGAAGCCGCCGCGAGGGTCAAGAGCGAGAATTTGAGGGTATAGGTGGTTTGCTTGAGCTGCTGGCTTTTGCGCTCGCTATAGCGCTGATGGCGGATGATTTTGCTGAGCAAAAATCGCACCCGGATATCCGGATGCTGCGTAATGATCTGCGCGGTGATGTCGTGATCCATCATTTTGATGTAAGTGAAAACCCCATCATAACAGTGCCGTTCGCGCATGGACGCTCCTGACGCACTGCAGTAGCATGCTCGCAACGATTTAAAAACAAAAATAGGGAGTCAACCATGTGGCGCGCAAAACGCTATCTGGGCGTAATGTTATTGATGGTTTGGGGGGTGGTTACGCCTGCCGCTTGGGCGGGTAATCAGGCGCTGGCGGTCAGTCCAAGCGTAGTGCATGGTGAGTTGCCAAATGGGGTGCGATATTTCATTAAACGCAATCTGCAGCCAGCAGGGCAAGTACAGGCCCACCTGCTGGTGAATGTGGGATCGGTGCACGAACAAGATCAGGAATTAGGCTTCGCCCATTTGCTGGAGCATCTGGCTTTCCGGGGAACCCAACACTTTACGCATGAGCAGATTAAAGCATTGCTCGAACGCGAAGGTGTGGTGGCCGACTCGAATGCCCATACCTACCCAGAATATACCCGCTACGAATTATCACTCAAACCCGCGCAAATGCCAGCTGGCTTGCAATTGCTGGCCGATTGGGCCAGTCAGGGTATCGCCTTTGAGGATGCACATTTTCAAGCCGAACAGAAAATTGTGTTGGCCGAAGAGATTACCCGCAGGGCTAGTGCCAAATATTGGCAAAGTGTCTACGACTCGCTCATCCCCGATTCGGTCTATGCCCGGCGACTGCCCATTGGTGACAAGGCGGTAATTCGTGCTGCAAGCTTGCAAAAAGTGCGGCAGTTTTATCAGCGCGAATATCAGGCTCAGCGCATGGTGGTGATGGTGGCAGGGGATATCGACCCGCAACAGATTGAGCAGCAGATTAAAACGCTGTTTGCTCCTTTAGTGCGTGGCGAAGCCGCGGCTGAGTTTAAGGCCACCTTACCCTTGCAGCCGTTGCAGCAGTTTGTGGATCGTGACTTAGGCATTGCCCAATCGACCTTGCAATGGTCGTGGCGGCTTGGGCAATTAGGGCAGGGCTATGATCTGCAGACTGCTTACAGCGATGAGGTGATCGCCGGAATCTTGGAAAAACGCCTATTGCAGCGTTCGCTTCAGACCGAAAGTGCGCTGCAGCGGCTCGAAATGGATCAAAAACCGGGGGGGGTCATCCCCAACCGGGAGATTGAACTATCGTTTGAGCTTGAGGTGAAGGACAACCGGCTGAAAGATGGACTGCGCGAGATGTATCAGGAATTTGTACGCGCCAAGCAGCATGGGTTTACAGCCGAAGAAATTGCAGCGACTGCAGCGCAGCTCAAGCGGGAGAGCGCTCGTGTGTTCAGCAATGAAAGCTGGGTAAATCGGATGCTGAATCATGTGCGTTATGGTTATCCCTTGATCACACCGGAAGAGCGTCAGCAATTGCGTGAGCAGCTGGCGGCCAAGGTTACGCCTGAGGGCCTGCAGCAGCGTTGGAAAGATCTGCTCGATGCCAAAGGGCAAATGGTCTTTGTATTGCAACCGAGTAATCTCGTGTCATTCACCAGTTTTTCGCTGTCTTCGTTGCAGAGCATGATGGCTGAAGTTCGGGCGCAGCAACTGCCGGCCTTGAATGGAAAAGGGTCAGCATCTGCCGCGGCAGGGCTAGTGCCGCAGACGATCAGCCGGCAGAGTGTTGATGCCGCCACTGGGGGAGTCACCTTTTACCTGCCCAACGGGATAGAAATATTGGTGATCCCCGCCAAAACGCCGAGCAATAAAATCGCGCTCTCCGGTTTTTCACCCCTAGGCATTGTGCATTTACAGGATAAAAAACTGTACCGCGCGGCCTTGGTGCTACCGTATGTGCATAGCAAGGTCGGCTTTGGTGGCTTAAGTTCAGCCGAATACCAGCAATTTTTACGCGAATACTCGCTCACCATGGGTGCCGACTTTAATCCCGATTCCACCCAAATTGCAGCCACTTCAGTGCCGGATGGTTTGGAGGGCTTGTTGCTCGGCCTGCGTTATTTCCTGCAAGGGCCAAAATTTGATGCTGCGGTATTGGATGAAAGCCAGAAAATGGCGTATCAAAGCTATTACAGCGGGACTAACTCTCTCTATGCCTCGCTGAGTGAGAGCCGCTACGGCGAGAATTGGCCTTATAAAGAGGATTGGTACAGCACGGATTTTGAAGCCAATCTGGCGCAATTACAGGCTGTACAGCAAAAACTGTTGGGTAATCCGGCTCAATTCAAATTTGTGTTGGCAGGCGTAGAGCCCAAGCAAGCTCAGCCCTTGCTCGAAAAATATCTCGCTAATTTGCCTGTGACAGCGGCAAATACCGAGCCTGCCAAGGCTGGGCAGAAATGGCTGGGATTAAATTCACCCTCGCAAGTCAAACAGCGTATTCGCGGTAGCACAGCATGGCGGGTCTTACAGGTTGATGTGCCATTAGCGGCCTCACAAGATAACTTAATGCTGGGGCTGGCCCTGAGCGAAGTGATTCATGATGCGCTGAATCAGGCTTTGCGTGAGGTGGCTGGTGATGTTTATGGCGTGCAATATTCGACAGCGCTAAGCCCAGCACAAGGCATGTTAATGACTTTTGAATTCAAGCATGACGATGGGCGTTGTTCGGAAGTAGTGGCTTCGGTGGAACAGGTGTTGAAAAAGCTCTTCAAAGAACCGCCCACGGCTGCAACGGCCGAATTAACCAATACCAAAATGAATCAGATGCTGGAGCGAATTGCCCGTGATCCGGTATGGCGGGCGTATTGGGTTTCGCGCAGCTGGATGTGGAATGGTACAGGTGGGAGTGTTGCTATGCAGGAAGTAAACTACACGCCGGCCCAGCTTCATCAGTATTTGCAGGATTGGCTCAAGCCCTCTCGCTGGACTTCTGGGACGTTTAATTGTCGCAATGAAGTGAAATTCGACAAATTATTAGCTGAGCAATAACAAAAAGCCCCAGCCAAATAAGGCTGGGGCTTTTGCTTGCGAGCTAAAAGACACTTAGGTGTATTGTAATTCGCGCGCCTTGCCCCAGAACACCCGATACGAGTAGATGGTGTAGCCAATGATGGTCGGCAGCACGATCGCGGCGCCAAAGAGCATGATGAGCAGGGCTTCGGGGCTGCTGGCGGCTTGCCAGATGGTGAGCTGATCGATCACCAGATGCGGGAAGATACTGAACACCAGCCCGAAAAAGCACAGCGCCACAATCCCGACCGTGGCCGCAAAGGGTAGCCAGCAGAAATTATCATTGCCTTGCTGCTGGCGCTGGGCGAGTTTGGGTAGGCTGTATGCCATTACCGCAAACAGGGCGATCGATACCAGTGGCACCGGGGCCAGCAGGAAGAAGTTCGGCAGGCTAAACCACAGCTCAAATACCCGCGGGCTGATAGCCGGGGTGGCCACCGACACCAGCAGTGCTGCCAGCGCGGCAAAACCTAAGCTGGCTTTGGCCCAGCGCACGGCGCGTTGTTGCAGATCGCCGGTGGATTTCATAATCAACCAGCCGGCGCCAAGTAGGGCATAGGCGGCGATCAGGCTTAGGCCCACCAGCAGGGCAAAACCCCAGGCGGCCCAGCCCGGCGCAAAGCCGGTGAGATAGCGCCCCAGCATCACGCCCTGCGCTACCGTGGCCAAGAGTGAACCGACGAAAAACAAGCGATTCCACAGCGGCTGGTGCTGCGCTTGAGCTTTCACGCGAAAATCAAAAGCCACCCCGCGCAAAATCAGCCCCAGCAGCATCAGCGCCACCGGCAAATACAGTGCAGTGAGAATCACACCGTGCGCCAGCGGGAATGCCACCAGCAATAGGCCCACCCCCAGTACCAGCCAGGTTTCGTTGGCATCCCAGAAGGGGCCAATCGCGGCGATCATCTGATCTTTTTGTGGGGTATCGCTCGCTAGCTCAAGCAAAATGCCGACGCCAAGGTCATACCCATCCAGTACAACATAGGCAAACATCGCCACCACCATCAGGGCGGCAAAAATTACTGGTAGCCAATAGGCCAGATCAATGCCCGTCATGATGTCACTCCTCAAGCTTTGGCTTTGCGGGCCAGGTAAAAGACCACCGAAATGTATGAGGCGAGCAAGAACACATACAGCGCCAGATACATGATCAGCGTGCTCAAGATCATGCCGCCCGCTACATTAGAGGCCGCATCAGCAGTTTTGAGTACGCCTTGCACTAGCCAGGGCTGGCGACCGATTTCGGTCACATACCAGCCGGCCACGGTGGCAATCCAGCCGCTAAAGGTCATGCCGATCAACACGCGGCCCAGCCATGGGGCTGGCTCGCCCACCCGGCGCAGTTGCCAGGCGGCCAGCCAGCTGGTGAGCAGCATCAGCACACCCACGCCCACCATCACCCGGAACGACCAGAATACTTTCGCAACTGGCGGATGCTCGCCCACAAACTCATTCAGGCCTTTGATTTCGCCATTCAGATCATGCGTCAGAATCAAGCTCGCCAGTTTCGGGATGCCAATGGCGTAGTCATTGCTGCGCGTTTCGCTATTGGGCAGAGCGAACAGCAACAGCGGCGCACCGCGCTCGGTGTGCCACACCCCTTCGATGGCTGCTAGCTTGGCCGGCTGGTGTTTCAGGGTATTCAGGCCATGCATATCGCCGACAAAAATTTGCAGCGGGATCAAGAGCGCCGCCAGATACACGCCGGTTTTCAGGCTGGCATGGACGCCGCCGGTGCGCTGGCCAGCCAGCCAGCGATACGCCGAAACCCCAGCCAGTAAAAACGCTACCGTAAGGCCAGAGGCCAGCAACATATGGGTGAGGCGATAAGGCATGGATGGATTGAAAATCACCGCCAGCCAGCTAGTCACATGGGCTTGGCCATTGATCATTTCAAAGCCGGCCGGGGTTTGCATCCAGGAATTAAGCACCAAGATCCAGAATGCCGACAGCGTCGTGCCGCCAGCCACCAACACGGTGGCTACCGTATGCATCCGGTTGGAGACCCGTTGCTGGCCAAACAGCATAATCCCGAGGAACGTCGCTTCTAGGAAAAACGCCGTCAGCACTTCATAGGCCAATAGCGGCCCGGCGATATTACCCACCGTTTGCATATAGCCCGGCCAGTTGGTGCCGAACTGAAAACTCATGGTAATGCCGCTAACCACGCCCAGCGCAAAAGTCAGGGCAAAGATTTTTACCCAAAATGCATAGGCATCCAGCCATTTGGCTTCGCCGGTGGCATTAAAGCGCAGCTTGAAAAACAGCAGCACCCAACCGAGCGCAATGCTGATGGTGGGAAACAAGATATGAAACGTGATATTGGCGCCAAATTGAATGCGGGCCAATAACAGCGGATCGAGCACACTGGCATCGGGTGGCATGGTCTATTCCTCCTTGCGGGCGGCTTCTTGGCCGATAAAGGGCAGTTTTTGGGTAAACAGTAAGAACTTTTGCACCTGCGCGCCGAGCTTCATCAGCTTTTCCAGCGTTTCGACATCCAGTTTTTGAATATCGCTAAACCAGCTGGTCACCAGATCAATCAGCCCATGCATTTCGGCCATCCGCGCCTGCGCATAGCGTTCGGCGTCGTTGCCCGGCTCTTCCATCAGCGCCCCGCGCAGCATGGTGAGGGTCGGCTCCACTTCGCGCTTGCGGCGCTCTTCGGCCAGGGTTTGAAAAATCGCCCACACGTCTTCCGGGGTGGAGTAATACTCGCGCCGATCGCCGGGAAAATGCTGCAGCTTTACCAGCCGCCACGATTCCAGCTCTTTGAGCCCCATGCTGACATTCGAGCGCGAAAAGCCCAGCGCCTCGGCCATTTCGTCGGCATTGAGTGGTTTTTCACTAACAAACAGCAGCGCATAAATCTGCCCCACAGTGCGATTAATGCCCCAGCGGCTACCCATTTCGCCAAAGTGCAGCACGAAAGATTGGATCAAAGGTGTGAGCTTCATAAACGTTTTGAATTTTCAGTAATCTTTGAAATTTGATCTGGATCATATTCCAGCGGGGGTGAGCTTGACAATGGGCTGCCCAAAAATTAGGCGATTGTATTTTGCTATCTGGCTGATTGATAAAAACTAAAATGCTGGCGATTGACTTTGTCATATTCGCGTCAGGCAATGGCAGGGCGATTGGGCTACAATGCGCGCCAGCCAAGGTGAGGCGCGCAGCAATCGCTGCCCGCCTTTAAACGGGAAACAGGTGAAAAGCCTGTACTGCCCCTGCAACGGTAAATCAGTGTAGTCGGTCATGCGCTCAGCGCAGCCACTGTTCGCATCGCGAATGGGAAGGCGACCGATCGGCCCGCAAGCGGGTCACTGATCAGTCCGGATACCGGCCTCGGTGGCTGCGCATTGGCGCAGCGAAACGCACGGCAGGGTGCCCGCGCGCGTGAACTCAGGATCGTTCGATCCGGCTAACGCGTGGCCTCTGTCGGTTTTAAACAGCAATACACTGTGGGTGTATTGCCGGAGGCCCTAATGAATACGCGTCTTTCCCAGTTATACCTCGTAGTTTTATCGACCTTTCCGCTGCTGGCCCAGGCCGCAAACACCGCCGAGCCGCTTGAAGAAATCGTGGTTACCGCATCGCGCATTGCCCAGCCCGAGCGCGAAGTCATCGGTGATGTGACGGTCCTGACCGCAGCCGAGCTGGCCCGCGAAGGCCAGAGTAGCCTGCCTGAAGTGCTGGCGCGCCAGCCCGGCATTCAAACCGCCAGCAATGGCGGCCCGGGCAAAGCGATGAATCTGTTTATCCGTGGCGCCAATACCAATCAAAGTATTGTGCTGATTGATGGGGTGCGCGTGGGTTCGGCCACCACCGGCACGGCTGCGCTGCAGAATATCCCGCTGGCGCAGATTGAGCGCATTGAAATCCTGCGTGGCCCTGCGGCCAGCCTGTATGGCGCTGATGCCATTGGCGGGGTCATCCAGATCTTTACCAAGCGCGGCCAAGCCGGTATGCAACCGGCCATTAGCTTAGGCATGGGCACGCAAGACAGCCTGCAAGCCAGCGCCAGCCTGAGTGGCGGCACGGCTACCACCCGCTATGCCGCCAGCGTGAGCCATTACAAAACCGACGGCATTAGCGCGCTGGTGCTGCCTAAATACGCCAAGTACAACAGCGATGCCGATGGCTATGAAAATACCAGCGGCTCGTTGAGCCTGAGCCATCAGCTGGCCACAGGGCATGAGCTGGGCGCCAGCCTGCTGGTGGCCGATAGCGAAAGCCATTACGACAACGCCTACGCGCCGAAGGTTTACGATTATCGCGATGAAAGCACCAGCGGCGCGCTGCAGGTGTACAGCAGCAATCAATTTACCGAGCGTTGGCATAGCCGCCTGCAAGTGGGCCAAAGCCTCGACAATAGTTACACCTATGCGCCGGCCGCGACTGCGGCCAAAGAGCGAAGCCAGTTTAAAACCCTGCAAACTCAAATAAGCTGGCTCAATGATATTCAATTCGGCCCGGGCACGGCCACCTTGGGTGCCGAGACGCTGAATCAGGAAGTCTCTGGCACCACCAAATACGATGTAGATCAGCGCCGCATTAATAGTTTCTTGGGTGGCTATCTGGCCAAGCTGGGCCCGCTGAGCCTGCAGGGTAATCTGCGCAGCGACGATAACTCGCAATTTGGCCGCCAAACCACCGGCAGCGCAGGCGCGAGCTATCAGCTGAGCGAGCAGTGGCAACTGGGTGGTAGCTACGGCACCGCTTACAAAGCACCGACCTTTAACGATCTGTATTTCCCCAATTACGGTAATCCGCATCTGAAACCGCAAGAATCAGCCGGTGGCGAGCTCTTTACCCGCTATCGTGGCGATGCGCTGCAGCTGAGCCTGACGGGCTATCGCAATACAGTGAAAAACTTCATCCTGACCCGCACCAATACCGTCAGCAATGTCGAGCGCGTGCGCCTGCAGGGGATTACGTTCACCGGCGATTGGCAGAGCGGCAACTGGCTGGCCGGCGTGAGCTACGACTACCTTGATGCCAAAGATCTGCAAAAAGATCAGCAACTGGCGCGGCGCGCCAAGCACAGTGCTTTGGCCTATGCCGGCTATGCAGCCGATGGCTGGCAGCTGCGTGCGGAAGTGCAGGGCCAGAGCAAACGCTATGACGACATCTATGGCGTTGGCCGCGTGACGCTGGCGGGCTATGGCGTGGTGAATCTGAGCGCCGATTACCAGCTGAACAAAGACTGGAGCGTGAATGCCCGGGTGAATAATCTGTTTGATCGCGATTACACCCAGGTTTACGACTACGGCACGCTGGGCCTGAATGGCATGCTGACGCTGCGCTGGGCACCGCAAAAGTAAGCCATGTTGTGGTTCGCCCCCCAATTACTGCTGCCGGCCTTGTGGCTTGCGCTGGTGCTGGAGGCGCTGTGGGGTGAGCCCCGGCGCTGGCACCCGCTGGTCGGCTTTGGCCGTCTGGCGCAGTGGCTGGAGCAGCGGTGCAATACCGGTAAGATGGGTATTGCCCGGGGGGGCTTATGTGTTCTGATTTTGGTGGTGATACCTGCAGGGGTATTTGCGGCTGGCTTAGGGCTATTGCAGACTCAAGCCCAGTCCATGCCCCTGAGCGCCAGCCACTGGGCGAGTAGCGCGGCGGCGGTGTTGGGGCATGGGTTCTTGCTGTGGTTTGCGCTGGGCGCCCGCAGCCTGCATGAGCATGTGATCGCCATCTGGCGGCCGCTGCAGGCGCGCGATTTACCCGCGGCGCGGGCGGCTTTGCAGCGGATTGTTAGCCGCGATTGTGCCGCGCTGGAACACCCGGCCATCGCCCGCGGCGCGATTGAATCCACGCTAGAAAACGGCGCCGATGCGGTGTTTGCCACCCTGTGCTGGTTTGTTTTGTTGGGCGGGCCGGGCGCGCTATTGCACCGGCTAGCCAATACCTTGGATGCAATGTGGGGCTATCGCACGCCACGCTTTAATCAGTTTGGCCGCGTGGCGGCGCGGCTGGATGATGTGCTCAATTTTATTCCCGCCCGCGTTACGGCGCTGAGCTATGCGCTGCTGGGCCAAACCCGGCTGGCGCTACATTGCTGGCGGCGGCAAGCCCCAGAGTGGGATAGCCCGAATGCCGGGCCGGTGATGGCCAGTGGCGCCGGCGCGCTGGGCGTCGCCTTGGGCGGGCCGGCGGTTTATCATGGGCGGCTGGAAGAGCGCCCTACCTTGGGTGCCGGCCGGGTGCCGCAGGCTGCCGATGTGCGCCGCGCGCTGTGGCTGGTGCAACGCTGTTTTGCCTTGCAACTGGCACTGGCGGTGCTGTTGCTGGTGCTGCAGTGGTGGTGGGGATGATGCCGTTTAACCCTGCGCGGAAATACAACTAATGTCGCAATTACTCACGGGCCAGCCCCCGCGCCATGGTGGCAATATGGCCACCATCATGGCCAATTTTGGCGGTAGCCGGGCCGACTGGATCGATTGCTCGACCGGTATTGCCCCATATAGCTATCCGCTGCCGCCATTGCCGGCGGCGGTGGTACAGCATCTTGCCCACCCGGATGCCAACTTTCACGCTGCGGCGGCCGCGTATTACGGTGTGGCCGAGGGACTGCCGGTGGCGGGTAGCCAGGCCGCGATTGCCGGCTTGCCGATTGTACGGCTGCAGACCTGCGGGCGCGCCCGGGTCGGGGTGCTGCGCGGCGCGTATGCCGAGCATGGTTGGCGCTGGCAATTGGGTGGGCATCAGGTGAGTGCACTGGCGGCGGATGCGATTGCGGCGGCCATCCCCGCGCTGGACGTACTGGTGCTGGTGAACCCGAACAACCCCGATGCCCGCAGCTGGCCGAGCGCCACGCTCCTAGACTGGGCGGCGCAGTTGTCGGCGCGCGGTGGCTGGCTGGTGGTGGATGAAGCCTTTATCGATGCGCCCGCACTGGCGGGTAGCCAAACTAGCTTGCTGACCGCCGGTGAACAGCCGGGGCTGATTGTGCTGCGCTCGGTGGGGAAATTCTTTGGCCTAGCCGGTTTGCGGCTGGGCATGGTGTACGCGCCGGGGGCTATCCGCACCGCGCTGGCGCAATGGCTGGGGCCGTGGGCGGTGAGCGGCCCCGCGCTGTGGGCGGCGCAGTTGGCCTGGCAAGATCGCGACTGGCAGCAGGCGCAACTGGCGCGGTTGCAAGCCGATCAGGTCTGGCTGAGCGAAACTTTGCAAGCGCATGGCCTCACCGTTGCGGCCAGCCATCCGCTCTTGCAGTATTGCCCGGTGAGTGCCGATGTCATTGATCAGTGGGGGTATGCGTTGGCAAGTCAGAAAATCTATGCCCGCGTATTCAATACCCCCGATGCCGGCTCCAGCGCACTGCGCTTTGGCCCGGTGGCCGAGGCCGACCGCGTGCGCTTTGCCAGCCGCCTCGCCGCTGCGCAAGCGCAAATCGGCCCTGCCGACCCCCATTAAGGAAACCGCATGAATGATGTGACTACCGCGCCGGCTCAGCCCGCCGACCTCCAGCCTGCACCAGTCGAGATTGCCGCGCCCGCCACCTGTGGCAGCGCCGGCCCGCAGCGCATCGCCTGCCTAAGCAGCGAAACGGTGGAAGTGTTGTATGCCTTGGGCCAAGCGCACCGCATCGCCGGCATTACGGCCTTTGCCCGCCACCCGGCCGGGGTAACCAAGCTACACCCGATCATTAGCGGCTTTTCGACCGCCAAGGCGGAAAAGATTTTTGCCGTGCAGCCCGATCTGGTGCTGGCGTATTCCGGCCTGCAGGGCGAAATTGTGAAAGAGTGCATTCAGGCTGGGCTTGAAGTGCATTTTTTCAATCAGCGCAGCATCGCCGGTATTTTGGGCATGATTGCCACTTTGGGCCGGCTGCTGGATTGCCAGCCGCAAGCGCAAGCGCTGATTGCTGAGCTGAACTCGACGCTCGCCGCCGCCCGCGCGCAGGCCGCGACCTTGCCGCGCCGGCCGCGGGTGTATTTCGAAGAATGGCATAGCCCGCTGTATAGTGGCATCCGCTGGGTCTCCGAGCTAATCGAAATCGCTGGCGGCGAGGATATTTTTGCCGCCCGCTCAAGCGCGGTGGCCGCGAAAGATCGCACGGTGAGTGCCGACGAAGTCATCGCCGCCGCGCCCGAACTGATGATCGCCAGCTGGTGTGGCCAGCCGCTAGACCCGGCCCAAGTGTATGAGCGAGCGGGCTGGGCGGCCGTGCCGGCGCTGGCGCGCCAACAAGTACACGAAATAGCCAGCCATGATTTGCTGGTGCCCGGCATTACCGCGATTACGCGCGGTTTGCCGCAATTACAAACCCTGATTACTGCTGTTGCCCTGGAGCCTGCTGCATGAGCCAAGACACTACCCGCGAAGCGCGCCACGCCGCGCGCATGGCCCGTAAAAAAGCCATTATCGATGCGCATATTGCCGAAGCCAACCTCGATACCGGCATTCTGATTTTGCTCACCGGCAATGGCAAAGGTAAATCATCCTCGGCTTTTGGCATGGTGGCGCGCGCGATTGGCCACGGCATGAAAGTGGGCGTGGTGCAATTTATCAAAAACCGCACCGACACCGGCGAAGAAGCCTTTTTGGGCAAACACTGCGATTGGCATGTGATGGGCGATGGCTTTACCTGGGAAACCCAGAATTTTGCCGCCGACCAAGCCCGCTCCGAAGAAGCCTGGGCGCTGGCCGCGCAAATGCTGAACGACCCAAGCTACGACGTGGTGGTGCTCGATGAGCTGACTTACTGCCTCTCGTATGGCTATCTGGATAAAGCCAAGGTGATTCGCGATCTGGAATCACGCCCCGAGATGCAACACGTGGTGGTGACCGGCCGCGCCGCAGTGGCCGAATTGCGCGAGATTGCCGATACCATTACCGAGCTGCAAGACGAAAAGCATGCGTATCGCGCCGGGATCAAGGCGCAGAAAGGCTTGGAATGGTAAACCCACTGGGGGTATGGCTCACTATGCCTTGCCCGCACTTGCGTCAGGAGCGCCCATGACTGCCCAAACCCCGGCCGGTGGCCAGAAAAACAACCCGCAGCACGGTATTACGCTGGAAACCATGCTCAACGATCTGGTGGCCTATTACGGCTGGAAAGAGCTGGCGCGGCGGATCCCGATTCAGTGCTTTTACAATGAGCCCTCAATCAAATCCAGCCTGAAATTTCTGCGCCGCACGCCGTGGGCGCGTGCGCAAGTCGAGGCGCTTGATCTGGCCTTGCGCAGCCAAGATGATGGCCGCGCATGAGTGACAATCTGCCTGCACTACTGGCGCGCACGCTGCATGAGGAAATTCCGCTCACCCGCGAGATTGGCCTCAGTGTGGCCAGCGCCAGCCCGCACCTCATTGAGCTCGCCGCGCCGCTGGCGCCCAATATCAATCACAAATGCACTGCATTCGGCGGCAGCTTGTATGCGGTGGCGGTATTGGCTGGCTGGAGCATGGTGTTTGCCCGTCTGCACGTCGCCGGCCTGCACGCGCATATCGTGATTCAGGATGCGCAGATTGAATACCTGCTGCCAGTGGTTGAAACCATCAATGCGCGCTGCGAATTGGCCAGCGATGGCGAGTTTGAGCGCTGCCTCAAGCTATTTAACCGCAAAGGGCGCGGGCGGATTGAGCTCGCGGTGCAGATTGTCACCGCGCAGGGTGTGGCGGTGCGCTTTCGCGGGAATTATGTAATCCATGACTAAATCACAAGGTGCGCTGCTATGAGTGCCGCTGTATTACTGATCGCTGCGCCTTCATCGGGCTCCGGCAAAACCACCATCACTGCGGGCTTGGCGTGGCTGTATCGCCGGCAGGGCAAGCGGGTGAAGGTGTTTAAATGCGGGCCGGATTTTCTCGACCCGCTACTGCTGGGGTTTGCCAGCGGCTCGCCGGTGGATAATCTGGATTTGTGGCTGGTGGGTGAGGATTTGTGCCGCCAGATGCTGGCCGAAGCTGCGCGTGATTACGATGTGGTGTTGATCGAGTCGGTGATGGGTCTGTTTGATGGCGAGCCGAGCACCGCTGATCTGGCGGTGAAATTTGGCTTGCCGGTGCTGGCGGTGATTGATGCCGGCGCGATGGCGCAAACTTTTGGCGCGCTGGCCTTTGGCTTGGCGCATTACCGCGCGGATTTGCCGTTTTATGGGGTGCTAGCCAATAAAGTGGCCGGCGAGCGGCATGCGCAAATGTTGCAAGAAGCCTGCCCGGCGGCGCAGTGGCAGGGCTGGGTGGGGCGGGGCGAGCCTTTGCCCGAGCGGCATCTGGGCATTGTGCAGCCGCATGAAGTAGCCGATTTGCCGGCACGGCTGGATCAGCTGGCCGAGATGCTGGCCAGCCAGCCGATTGCCCAGCTGCCCGCGCCGACTGCATTGAGCGCACCGGCGGCTGCGCCGATCCCGCCCTTGCTGGCAGGGCGGCGGATTGCGGTGGCGCAGGATGCGGCCTTTTGCTTTATTTACCCGGCCAATCTGGCCTGCCTGCGCGCGCTGGGCGCCGAGGTGGTGACGTTCTCGCCGCTGGCGCACGAGGCTTTGCCTGCGTGTGATGCCGTGTGGCTGCCGGGCGGGTATCCCGAGCTGCATGCGCCGGCGCTGGCCGCACATCCCAGCATCGCGGCGGAATTAGCTGCGCATCTGGCCGCGGGCCGGCCGATCTGGGCCGAGTGTGGCGGGATGCTGGCGCTGGCCGAAGCGCTGACGCTGAGCGATGGGCAAGTGCAGCCAATGTGGGGGCTGCTGCCAGCGCAAGGGCAAATGCAAACGCGGCTGGCGGCGCTGGGCGCGCAGCAGATCGATCTGGGTGCCGGTGCGCTGCGCGGGCACACCTTTCATTATTCCACCTTGCAAACCACGCTCACCCCCGAGGGGTATGCTACGCCATGCCGCTTAGGGTCTAGCGGTGAAGCGGTATACCGGCATGGGTATTTGCGGGCAAGTTATTTGCATGTCTGGTTTGCGGCCAATCCGGTGGCCACGGCCGCATTGTTTGGAGTACAAGTATGAGTTTTCAACGCCACCTGCGTGATTGGGTAATGGGCCTGAGCCTGAGTGTATGGGCGCTGGCCAGCACGGCGGCCCCACTGACGGTGAAAGATGATCTGGGCACCAGCATTACCTTGGCGCAGCCGGCCAAGCGCATTATCAGCCTGGCCCCGCATGTGACCGAAGATTTGTTTGCGATTGGCGCTGGCAAGCTGATTGTGGGCGCGGTGAGCTATAGCGATTACCCGCCCGAAGCCAATCAGATTGAGCGCATTGGTGGTTACAACGGTTTTGATCTGGAGCGCATCCGTGCTTTGCAGCCCGATCTGATTGTGGGCTGGGCCACGGGCAACCCCGAGCGGCATCTGGCGCAGGTAAAGGCGTTGGGCGTGCCGGTGTTTCTGACCTTTTCGAAAAAACTGGGTGATGTACCCACCGTGCTGGAGCGCTTGGGCGTGCTGACCGGGCAGCAGGCGGGTGCGGCGCAAGCGGCCAAACGCTATCGCGATCAGCTGGCCGAGCTGCAAAAAACCTATGCCGGTCGCAAACCGGTGCGGGTGTTTTACCAGATCTGGGATCGCCCACTCATGACCATCAATAACACGCAGATTATCTCGGATGCCATGCGCATTTGTGGTGCGGTGAATGTGTTTGGCCACTTGCCGGATTTAACCCCGAAAGTTGATGTAGAAGCCGTGCTGGCCGCCAACCCCGACGCCATTATGACCAGCGGCGAGCCGGGCATGAAAACCGATTGGCTGGCGCCGTGGCAGCAGTGGAAAAACCTGAAAGCCACGCAAAACAAACAGTTTTATGTCTTGCCCAAAGACAGCGTGAACCGCATGGGGCCGCGCCTGGTGGACGGCACCCGCGCCATGTGTGAGGCGGTGGACAAGGTGCGCCGGCAATGAGTCGCGCGGCGGCTTCCGCGCGGCTGACGCCGCGGCGTGTTATCAGTACTTTGAGCGTGTTGCTGTTGCTATTGGCGCTGGCCGTGGCGGCCAGCCTGTGTTTTGGTAGCACCAATTACCGCCCGTGGCAGCTGTGGGGCGGGGGAGCAGAAGCGGCTTTGGCGCGCGATGTGGTGCTGGCGCTCCGCCTGCCGCGCACGCTGGCGGCGATTGGCGTGGGCGGGCTGCTGGCGCTGGCCGGCACCTTGCAGCAGGTGCTGCTGCGCAATCCGCTGGCTGATCCGTATATCCTGGGTACTTCCGGCGGGGCCAGTGTGGGTGCGCTGTTGGCGCTATTACTGGGGGTGGGTATCTGGGGCGTGAATCTGGCTGCCGGCGCAGGGGCTTTGCTGACCATCGTGGTGGTGTTTTTGCTGGCCGGGCGCGATCAATCCAGCACCCAGACGCGCTTGCTACTCACCGGCGTGGCGTTGGCGGCGTTTTGTGGTGCGCTGTCGTCTTTGCTGCTGAGCATGGCGCCCGATGGCCTGTTGCGCGGCATGATTTTCTGGCTGATGGGCGATCTGGCCGGTGCGGCCTGGCTGCCCGCCCTCGTGATGCTGGGGCTGATGTTGCTGCTGCTGTGGCCGCTGGCGCGTGAGCTGAACATCATGGGCATGAGCTCGCAAGCCGCGTTTTCGCTGGGACTAAATCACACCATGTTGCGCTGGATATTGTATTTCGCCGCGGCGCTGGCCTGCGCATTGGCGGTCACTACTGCCGGCATGATCGGCTTTGTGGGTTTGATTGTGCCGCATGCCTTGCGGCTGGTGATTGGGCAGGATTTACGCTTGCTGCTGCCAGCGGCGGCGCTGGCCGGTGGCGTGGTGCTGCTGCTGGCCGATATGCTGGCGCGCACACTCTTGGCGCCACAGCAATTGCCAGTCGGCGTAGTGATGGCGCTGCTGGGGGTGCCGGTGTTTTTATGGTTGCTGGCCCAGCGCGCGGGCGGGGGGCGGGCATGACCGCAGCGTTAATGCAGGTGCAACAGCTGCGCTTGCAACAAGGCTCGCGCGAGCTGGTGCGCGATTTGCAACTGATCATCCAGCCGGGTGAAGCCTGGATTGTGCTGGGGGAAAATGGCTGCGGAAAAAGTACTTTGCTGGCCACCTTGGCGGGCTGGCGCGCACCGGCCGCGGGTGAAGTTCAGCTCGCCGCGGCCGGCGGACTGTTGCCTTTGTGCCGGGTGCCGCCAACCGAGCGTGCCCGGCTGATCGCTTGGCAAACCCAGCAGGACGAATGCCCGTTTCCACTCTCGGTGCTGGAAAAGACCCTCACTGGCCGCCACCCGCATTTAAGCCGCTGGGCTTGGGAGGGCGCGGCCGATCTGGCGCTGGCTGAAGCGCAGCTGGCGCGGCTGGATTTGCAGGGCTTTGGCGAGCGCGATCTGGCCAGCCTGTCGGGCGGTGAGCGCCGGCGGGTGGCGCTGGCCACGGCCTTAACTCAGCAAGCGCCGCTGCTGTTACTGGACGAACCACTCTCGCAGCTGGATGTGCGCCATCAGCAACAAGCTTTGCAGGTGCTGCGTGCCGAGCGCGCAGCAGGCCGCAGCCTGCTGGTAGTGAGCCACGACCCCAATCACGCCGCCCAATTTGCTACCCACGCCTTGTTGCTGTTTGGCGATGGGCGCTGGCAGGCAGGGGTATGTGATCAGGTGCTCAATACTAAAAGCCTTAGCGAGCTATACCATCACCCTGTATCTGAGCTTAGCCAGCAGGGAACGCGCTGGTTTGTACCGCAGGCGCCGGCCTAAGCTGGCGGCCGGCTCGGGCCCGGCGGTGGGCTTCATTTTTGGTGATTGAGACACGTTGCTGAGCGTGTTGCCCGTGACTGTGCATCGGCAGTCGCGGCGCATTGCCGTGCTTGTGTTTTGCTGATTTTATCCTTACATTTTTCTGTGTTATTCAGCTGCCAGAGGAAAGGATATGCCCAGCACTCGCCGACGTCGCAAAATCGCCCTGGCTTGCCAGGGGGGCGGTAGCCAAACCGCGTTTACCGCTGGGGCGCTCGACGCCCTGTTTAGTGAGAATTTTCAGTCCGATTTTGAGCTGGTGAGTTTATCCGGCACCTCGGGCGGGGCGATCTGTGCCGGTTTGCTCTGGTATGCCTTGCGCAAGGGCGATGCGCAGCCCAGCAAGCGCCTGCTGGATTTCTGGCTGGATAATATGGCGCAAACGGCGGCCGAGCGGCAGTTTAATGATCAGGTCATCGAAACACTGCGCGCCACCAGCAAGGGCCATATGCCGCATTTCAATATGAGCCCGTCTGATCCGCTGGCCAAATGGATGATGGCGCTCAGCACGCAAAGCCTGCGCCCCGAATTCACCGATTTTGCTTTGCTGCTGCAAAAGCATTTTGATTTTGCCGAGCTGCAAGCCTGGGGGCCACAGCCGCAGGCACCGGCGCTTTTATTGGGAGCGGCCGATATCCTGACCGGCGAGCTGCGTAAGTTTAACTCCCGCACCGAGTCGATTCAGCTGGAGCATTTTCTGGCCTCGTGCGCGGTGCCGAATATTTTCCCAGCGGTGCTGCACGAAGGCCGCGCGTATTGGGATGGCCTGTTTTCGGATAACCCACCCATCAATGAGCTAGTGCGTGCGCAATATGTCGGTGAGGGCAATATCCCGGATGAAGTTTGGGTGATCAAAATTAATCCAACCGGCTGCCGCAGTGTGCCTGAGCTACCCGAAGCGATTGCCGATCGGCGTAATGAAATGGTGGGCAATGTTTCGCTATTTCAGCAGCTCGATACCTTAAGCTGGCTCAATGAGCTGATGCTGCGCGATGCTTTCCGCCCTGAGTTTCTGGCCCAATTTGATATCCGCCAGCCGGTACTGATCCCGAAATGCCATCTGGCGCAGGCCACCGCACCGTACCATATTCCGTTTATTGAAATGAGCGAGGCGTTGCATGAGCTGGATTACGAAAGCAAGCTGGATCGTAATCCGGAAAACCTAACGCGCCTGATCGAAGATGGCCGGCGGCAGGCCAGCTTATTTCTGCAAGGGCGGCGGGCGGCTTTGCGCTCAGGCTGAGTTTGGGCTAAGTTATGGGCTGGCGTCGAGCGTTGGGCCGCGCCGGGGCGGGCGTTTAATCCCGCCAGCTGGCCTGAATAGCGCGTAATTCGGGCTCGAGGGTGAGAAACAGCGCTGCCAGCGCTGGA
The DNA here is from genome assembly GCF_945957625.1 of uncultured Chitinibacter sp. NCBI lineage: Bacteria > Pseudomonadati > Pseudomonadota > Betaproteobacteria > Neisseriales > Chitinibacteraceae > Chitinibacter > uncultured Chitinibacter sp. The sequence goes on along the minus strand of NZ_CAMFLP010000003.1, from coordinate 7,313 downwards.
TCAAAATGCTGACCGGCTTGGGCAGCAATATGCGCAAGTGCGTCTTCTACAGTCCAGGCCGCTTTGTACGGGCGCACACTGGTGAGCGCATCAAAGACATCGGCAATCGCCACGATGCGCGCCGCCAGCGGGATTGCCTCCCCAGCCAAACCCTGCGGATAGCCCTTGCCATCCCAGCGCTCATGGTGGCTTAGGGCTATGGTGCGGGCAATTTGCAGCAAGGTTGAGCGATCTTCACCGATGATACGCGCGCCAATTTCGGCATGGGTTTGCATGATTTGCCATTCGGCGGGGTCGAGCTTGGCAGGTTTGCGCAAAATCGCATCGGGAATCCCGATTTTGCCAATGTCATGCATGGGCGCGGCATGCAGTAATTCTTCAGCCCAATGCGTGCTTTGCCCGGCGGCCAGCGCCAGCTTTTGCGCGTAGTGGCTCATGCGGATCACGTGCATGCCGGTTTCATTGTCTTTAAACTCGGCCGCGCGCCCGAGCCGACGGATGATTTCCAGCCGGGTGTTGCGCAGCTCATCCGCGCGCACCAGCGATAAATGCGTTTTTACTCGCGCCAGCACGATGGGCGGGCTGACCGGTTTGGTGATGTAGTCAACCGCGCCGGCCGCAAAGCCTTCGGCTTCGTCATTACTATCGCTCAGGGCCGTGACGAAAATCACCGGAATATTGGCCGTGGCCGGATCGCCCTTTAACCGCCGGCAGACTTCAAGCCCGGTCATGTTCGGCATCATGACATCGAGCAAGATCAGCGCTGGCGGCGCTTGGCTCACAAGTTGCAGTGCTTTTTCACCATCGCGGGCAAATTGCAGCCGGTAATGTTCTTGCAGAATATGGCGCAGCACCTGCAGATTATTGGGCTCATCATCAACCAGCAGTAGCAGGGGATTAGGCTCAGTCATGCTGTTCTCCGCTCAAAATCTGTTGCCATTGCTGCAGGGTAGCGAGGGCCGCATCAAAATCGAATTGCCCCAGTGCGTGGTTGAGGGTTTGCCATAAGGCTGGTGGGCAATAAGCCTGCAAAGGGGCGAGGGTGTCTTCGGCTAGCTCGCCACGGGCAAACGCGGCGGCCAGTACAGACAGCGTCGCTGCTAACTCTGGGGTGGCAGGTAGCGGTGTACCTGTGTTTGCTGGGGTGGCTGCGCTTGCGGGCGACAATGCGGCGCTCGCTGAGGCCAATAGGCTGGCCCATTCAGCTTGCCAGCCACTGGGCAGCGTGCGGGTGGATTCGATTTGCTGGGCCCACTGGGTCATCGCGGTGAGCCCCAGATTGGCGGCCACCCCGCGTAGCCGGTGTGCGGTGGCGGCCAGTGCGTCAGCATCGGCAGTGTTTAGCTCGGCAGGCAAGTTTTGATATTCCTGCACAAAAGCGGCCAGATGGGTTTGCCAGGCCGCCTCGCTACCCCAGCGGGCGAGAGCGCCAGCGCGATCGATCGTTGCACTGACTGCATCAACGGTGGCAGCAACTTGCCCCAAGGCTAGGCCTTGAGATGGATGACTTGTCACAGAAATTGGGCTCGTGGGCAAGCCCAAGACTCGTGCTATTTCGGCATTGAGCGCCGCGTGATCAACGGGCTTGGAGGCAAAGCCGACCATGCCGGCAGCTTCGGCATCCACCCGGTCTTGCGAGAGTACGCTGGCGGTGAGTGCGATGACCGGTGGTGCTGGCCGGCCTTGTGCGGCGGCCCAGCGCAAAATGTGCCGCGTAGCCTGCAAGCCATCGATCTGTGGCATTTGCACATCCATCAGTACCACATCAAATTCGCCCTGCTCAAAGGAATGAATGGCCGCCGCGCCGCCCTGTGCCAGCGTGACCTGATGCCCGTCTTGCTGGAGTAATAGCTGCATTAGCTCCAAGTTTTGCGCCACATCATCCGCGACCAGGAGGCGTAATGGCGGGAGGACAATTCTTGTACCGTGGGCAACTTCCTCCGCCATGTCGGCTGCGCGTAAAGGTAGCTGCAGCGTAAAGCAACTACCCACACCTTCGCTACTGCGGACGCTGATGGTGCCGCCCATCAGTTCTGCTAGTTGGCGGGCGATGGTTGTGCCCAAGCCAGTGCCACCAAAGCGGCGCGCCATCGACACATCGGCTTGGGTAAAGGGCGCGAAAATAGTCTCGAGCCGATCCGGGGCGATACCAATACCGGTATCGCGGATCTGGCAGCACAGCTGTGTTTGATCGCACTCGACGCTGAGGCTAACTTGCCCGTGCTCGGTAAATTTCACGGCATTGCCGAGCAAATTGGTCAGGATTTGTCGCAGCCGCAGCGCATCGCCGCGAATCGCCGTGGGGCAATCGGGCGCATAGTGCAAGGTGAGCGCCAAGCCTTTTTGCTGGGCTTGCAGGGCGAAGGTGCTGATCAGTTGCTCGCACAGCTGGCGCAGTGAAAAGTCGGCTTCTTCTAGCTCAATAGCACCACGTTCGAGTTTGGCGGTGTCCAGAATATCGTTCAAGAGCCCCAGCAGCGCGCGGGCCGATTGGCGCACGATGTCGAGGTGGCGAGCCTGCTGGGCATCCAGGGGCGTGTGCTGCAAAAGTTCGGTAAACCCCAAAATGGCGTTCATCGGCGTGCGGATTTCATGGCTCATATTGGCCAAAAACATGCCCTTGGCGGCGGCAGCTTGTTCGGCACGATCGCGCGCTTCGGTCAGTGCCTGCTCCATTTTTTTGCGCTCGGCCAGGTCATGCGCCAACTTCACCACTTTCCAAGGCTGCCCATCCAGATCCAGAATCGGGTTGTAGACGGATTGAATCCAGATTTCTTGCCCGGCGCGGCCACGTCGGCGGTATTCGCCGCTTTGAAATTCACCCTGCTGCAAGCGTTGCCAGAAGGATTGATATTCTGGGCTGTCGCGCTCCTCGCTAAAGCACAGCAGACTATGGTGCTGGCCAATGAGCTCGGCCGCGCTATAGCCAGTGAGGCTGAGGAAGTTGTCATTGACGGCGAGGATCGTGCCGGTGAGGTCAAATTCAACCACGCTGAGTGCGCGTGAAATGGCATGCACAATGCCTTCGTGTTCTGCTGCGCGGATTTTGCTCTCGGTGATATCCAGCAGTACGCCATCGATCCACTGCGCCTGGCCTTGCTCGTCGTATACCACGCCGGCGCTTTCCGACACCCAGCGCTCGCCACCACCCCGATACAAAATACGGTATTCCACCACATAGGATTGCTGGGCGCTGATGGCGGCATCAATGCAGGCGCGCACTCGCGCCAGATCGTCCGGGTGGATGATGCTGACGGTGCTCAGGCTGCCATCCAGAAACATTTCGGCCGGCCAGCCGCTGAGCTGAGTCATGCCTTGGCTGATAAACAGTTTGGTCCAGTCAAAATCAACTTTGCTGCGAAAGGCTACGCCGGGCATGTTGGCGATCAGGGTGCGGTATTGTTGTTCGCTCGATTGCAGGGCTTTGGCAATCCGGACCCGCTCGCTGATATCGGTGATAAAGCCAACAAACATCGGCTCGCCGGCCATTTGGGTGCGGCCCACGGCCAGCCGGATCGGAAACACCGAGCCATCACGGCGCTGGGCATAAACTTCACGCCCTTGGCCAATGATGCGGGCGTCCCCGGTTTGCAGGTAATGCAATAGATAACCATCATGCTCGGAGCGGTAAGGTTCGGGCATCAACCGGTTGATGTTTTGCCCGATTAACTCGGCGGCAGGCCAGCCAAATTGCTGCTCGGCCGCCTGATTGAGCGCACGGATCTGGCCGTGTTGATCAATGGTAATGATGCCATCAACGGCGGTATCGACGATGGCGCGCATTTGCGCTTCATTACTTTGCATCTGCCGCAACAGCTGGCGATAGCGCAAAAGGGCATTGCCGGCCAGTACAAACACGCTAGCCGTGATGGTAAAGAGTGCGATACTGATGGCAAGATAGGTGTTGGCACCCATCGTGGGGGTATAGGCCGGGTCAGCGCTTCCTACAAAGCGTGCCGCGGCCATACCCGTATAGTGCATACCAGTAATCGCGCAGCCCATCACGATGCCACCCAGCAAAATCGACTGCAAGGCGCTAAAGCGGCCGCGGCGGCGTAGACCAAAGCGGATCCAGAGGGCCAGCATAGCCAGCCCCACCGCTACCACAATGGAGGCCGCAAACCACCATGGGTCGTAGCGCAGCAAAGGGTTCATCCGCATGGCGCCCATGCCGGCATAATGCATTGCACCAATCCCACTGCCGACCAATACCCCGCCGATCACGAGTTGCCAGCGGTTAATGTCTCGCTGCCACAGCAGATTCAGTGTTACCCAGGAGGCCAATACGGCGGGCAGCATCGATAGCAAGGTGAGGCCATAGTCGTAGCTGATGGTGGTGCAGAGCGAAAACGCCAGCATGCCAATAAAATGCATCGACCAGATGCCCACGCCTAAAGCAAAAGAGCCAGTGAGAAAAGCCACCTGCCGCAATGCCCGCGTGTGGGCGAGTCGCGCCATGCCAGCCACCTGCAAGGCCATGGCTGAGCTCAGAATGGCAATGACAAAAGACAAGGCCACCAGATCGTAGCGATAGCTGCCGTAGAGCAGGAGCTGGCTAGGTATATCGGCGGCGAGAAAAAAGTCGCTGAGCATGGCGCCTTGTGCTATTGAGGCGGTAAAGCCTCAGTATAGGCGGCGCTTGGGCTTGGGCACAGTAAGTAAAGGTCAAGAAAAAAGCCACCCGCAGGTGGCTTACTTGGGTGTGGCGGGGTGCTTAGACCACGGCTTCCATTTTCGGGCTGCGGCCCATGAGATCGGCAATAATGTCGCTGACCTGCGCTTGCTCGAACAAGACCTGGCACACCGATTGTGTAATCGGCATGTCGATACCCAGCTCATTGGCTTGGCGCAATACTTCGCGGGCAGTGGGTACACCTTCGGCAACGTGGCCGAGATTTTTCAGTACGCCATCCAGATCAAGCCCCTGTGCTAGCAGCAGGCCAACCCGGCGATTGCGGGATAGATCACCGGTCGCAGTGAGCATCAAATCACCGATCCCGGCCAGACCCATCATGGTTTCGGGCTTGCCACCCAAAGCGACGCAGAAACGCGCCATCTCGGCCAGGCCGCGAGTCAGCAGCGCCGCGCGAGCATTCAGGCCCAGATTCAGGCCATCGGCCACCCCGGCGGCGATCGCCATGACGTTTTTAACAGCGGCGCCGATTTCTACGCCCACCAAGTCATCGGAGGCGTAGAGGCGCAGTACATTGGTATTCAGATCATTTACCACTTGCTGGGCAAACACGGCATCACTTGCGGCAATGGTGACCGCCGCGGGTAAGCCTTTGGCAACTTCCTGCGCAAAGCTGGGGCCAGAGAGCATGCCGCGCGGAATATGATCGGGCATCTCTTGCTCGGCGACTTGATGCGGCAGCAGCATAGTGCCCGCTTCTAAGCCTTTGCACGCCCACAAGACGGGTGCGGTATTGCCAAGTTCAGCCAGTGCTTTCAAGGTGCTACGCAGGCCAGACATCGGCGTTACAATCAAAATCAGGCCAGCGTCGCTGATGGCTTCTGCCATGGATGTGGTGACTTGCAGTTGCGCGGGGAAGGGCGCATCCGGCAGGTAGCGTGGGTTGCAGGCTTCGTTGCGCATGGTTGCAACTTGTTCAGCTTCACGCGACCACAGCGTAACCGATTGGCGGTCGGCAAAACGGATCGCTAGGGCGGTGCCCCAAGCGCCAGCGCCAAGAACGGCAAGTTTCAAGGGTTGATCTCCTGCAGATGGGCTATACGCCCCAAACTTCTTCGATACGGATGTAGCCGGTTTGGCCATCACGATGTTTGACTTTCAGCCAGCCGGTGCCGGTGTTATCCAGCAGTTGCAATAGTACATTGCGTTCGGCTTTGAAGAGGGTGGTGGCTTGTGGTTGCGGCGCAACGCGAATGTCTGCCAGTTTGCTCACTTGCACATAACGAGTGCTGCTGGCGTCGGTTTTGGCAAGCCAAGCCAGCGTGCCATCCCGATCCCGTACCCGTAGCCAGTTGCCTTGTTCGGCGATGAGTTCGAGCGGGATATTGGCACTTAATACAAAGCGTTTCGTGCTGTTTTCGTTTGGCGCTTCATACAGAATAACGCCATGACGGGCGCTGGAACGGTATTCCAGTGCATGCACACTACCGGCCGCCAAGGCCAGTAGTGCACCCACGTGCAAATAATATGCTGCGCGATTAATGAGTGGTTTGCTCATTGGCTTCTTGTGCGGCAGCTTGTTGACGCTGTTGCAGGTAGATCGCTTCGAAGTTGATCGGTTGCAGAATCAGCGGAGGGAAGCCCGCACGCGTTGTCAGATCTGATACGGCTTCGCGCAGGTACGGGAACAGAATACTTGGGCAACCGATGCCCAGCAGCGGATCCAGTTCTTGCTCAGGTACGTTTTCAATCTGGAACAGACCAGCTTGGGTTACTTCCACCAGAAATACGGTGCGATCTTCCACTTTGGCAGTGGCAGTGACGGTCAGGCCAGCCTCGTAAAAGCCATTGTCGAAGCTTTTAGCTTGGTTGCGGAACTGGATATTGAATTCAGGTTGCGCTTGTTCCATGAAAGAATTTGGCGCGTTTGGCGATTCGAGCGAAATGTCGGTTACGTACAGTTTTTGTACGGCGAAAATCGGTTGTTGTACTTCTTGGTTTTCTTCGCTCATGGTCCATCCCTTTGAGTCGTGGTATTTAAACAAGGTATTCGCTACATAGCTATCAACATTGATAGCGTTATTCAGCGCGCAGGAATCATCGCATAGTTGTTCGCCTGATGCCATGATCTCTGCGGTGATTTGGTATCCAGATGACGCTTATTGTTCACCTTGCAGCAAGGGGATTAATTTGCCAGCGTGATCTAGGGCTGCCAAGTCGTCAAAACCACCTACATGATAATCATCAATGTAAATTTGCGGCACTGTACGGCGCTGGGTGCGTGCCATCATGGCTTCACGTTGCGTAGGATCGAGGTCCACGCGGATTTTTTCCAGATTATCGACACCGCGTTCTTTAAGTAGGCGCTCTGCCCGATCGCAATAGGGGCAGTATCCGGTGCTATACATGATTACTTTGGCCATTTGGTCGCTATCCTTGTGCAAAGCCAGTGAGTTTGTGTTGACTTTGCTTTTGTTGAGTACATCTTCCTAGATGCGGCGCTAAAGCGGAAATGCAAGTCTTAAGATTTTGGCTGGAAAGTTGTCTGGTAGAGGTTTATGAAAATCAATCGCTTATCGACTTGTTGGCGCTTTTTCGTTGGATTGGTGTTGACGTGTTCGAGGCGGGTGGGTATAGTTCGGCCTCTCTGCTGATGACGCAGCGAAACGAAGTGACGTTT